>JAESQQ010000397.1 GCA_016765095.1 Planctomycetota bacterium
CATCACCGCCATCGGTTAGGGCGATTGCCTCCTGGCATTGGGGTTTACCCCCGCCCGCCCCCGAGGCCGCGCCAATCGGCCTCTCGAGAGCTTCCCTGACGCCTCTCGCGCGCTTATCCGGTGTTACGTCAGGTGCCGTAGCCCTCAAACACTCGCCGTGTCCGGGTTTATGTGCCAGAGGTATTCGGCGTTGGTGTTGAAGCTCAACAGCTTGGCCTTGAGCAAGTTCATGGCCTCGACACCGTTCATTTCGTTGAGGACCTTGCGCAGGACCCAGATCCGCTTGAGTTCCTCGGCGTCGCAGAGCAGCTCCTCCTTGCGCGTGCCCGAGCGGCGAACTTCGATCGCGGGGTAGACGCGTCGGTCCGCGATCGCCCGTTCGAGGTGAAGCTCCATGTTGCCGGTGCCCTTGAACTCCTCGAAAATGACTTCGTCCATGCGGGAGTTGGTCTCGATCAGCGCGGTCGCAATGATCGTTAGCGAGCCGCCGAACTCAATGTTGCGCGCGGCGCCGAAGAAGCGCTTGGGCCCCTTGAGCGCGTTGGCGTCGACACCACCCGAGAGGATCTTGCCGCTGTGCGGGACCTCGGTGTTGTAGGCCCGGCCGAGACGCGTGATCGAGTCGAGCAGGATCACGACGTCGCGTCCGTACTCGACCATTCGCTTGGCCTTGTTGATCACCATTTCGGCGACCTGGACGTGGCGGGCAGCCGACTCGTCGAAGGTCGAGGCCACGACCTCGGCCGGAACGGTCCGGCTCATGTCGGTGACTTCCTCCGGGCGCTCGTCGATCAGGAGAATGATCAGGTAGCACTCGGGGTTGTTCTTGACGATCGAGTTGGCCAGCTTCTGGAGCAGGACCGTCTTGCCGGTCCGCGGCGGCGCCACGATCAGGCCGCGCTGGCCCTTCCCGATCGGAGTCAGGAGATCAATGATCCGCATCTCGACGTCCTTGGGCCGACCCGTCTCGAGCGTCAGGCGCTCGTCGGGGTAGAGGGGGGTCAAGTCCTCGAAGTGAGGCGTCTCGATCAGATCCTCAGGCGGCATTTCGTTGATCGTGTGGAGCTCCTCAAGCACGAAGAACTTGTCGCCCTGCTTGGGGCGGCGGATCTTGCCGCGGAGGAGGTTGCCCGTCCGTAGGCCGTAGCGGCGGATCTGCGAGGGAGCCACGTAGATATTGTCCGGCGAGGGCAGGTAGCTGTAGACGGGTGAGCGGAGGAAACCGAAGCCTTCTGGGAGGATCTCGAGGACCCCCTCGCCGGTCGTCGTGCCCACGTTGCGGCGCACGATCCGCAGGATCAAGTCAGGCTTGCGGAGCCCGGTTCGCCCCTTGATCTGATACTCGTTAGCGATCTTCCAGAGTTCCTTGATCTGCATCCGCTGGAGCTCGAGGAGGTCGAGCTCGCGACCTTCGATCTCGACCTCGGGCTCGACCGGCGCCGGCTCGGGCTCGGGCTCGTCCTCGAAGTCGTCCTCGGGAAAGGGCGAAGACGACCTCCGCCCGCCGCGCTTGCGGCCCGTCTGGGGCTGGGCCTTCTCCTGCTTGCGCTCAGTGCGGTCTTGGCTGTCCTTGTGGTCCTTGTGGTCTTGATCTTCGCGCTTGCGCTCCTCCCGGTCGTCACGCTTGCGCTCGGCTCGCTTGGGAGCTGGCTTGGAGCTGCTCTTGTTGCCGAAGAAAGTCGGCGTCGCCGCCAGCGCCTCCTCGGGCTCGTCGTCCTCCTCGGGCTCGTCGTCGTCGTCGAAGACCTCCTCCTCGGGCTCGTCGTCGTCCTCGAGCTCGTCGTCGGCCTTCTTGGCGACCTTCTTCTTGGTCGCCTTCTTCTTGGCGACCTTCTTCTTGGTCGCCTTCTTCTTAGTGACCTTCTTCTTGGTCGCTGTCTTCTTCAGAGCCATAGTGTCCTCCTTGGACAAATGGTTCGGCTGCCTCTGCGAGTGTGTCGCGGCTGCCGGGTCTTGTTAGCGGCGCGGCTGGACGATCTCGGTCCAGAACCGCTCGACATGTTGGGTCGCCTCTTCGAGGCTCCCTTGATTGGGGATTACGTAATCCGCTCGCGCCTCACGGTCGGCGAGCGAGTCCTGCCGCGCTTCGCGGCGTTCAAGTTCTCCGTCGTCCCAGCCCCGCTCACGGGCCCGGGCACGACGGGTGGCGAGGTCGGCCTGCACAAACACGCGCAGATCGTAAGCCTCGCTCAGCAGCTTCATTTTCTCAGCCACGGCCGCGTCCACGATCAGGACAGCGCGGGGCTCGTCTTGCGGCACCTCGGCCTCGCGGAGGGCGCTCTGGACCTCGTCGCGGACCCGGGGGTGGATCCAGCTCTCGAGGAGCGCTAGCGAGGCTGCCTCGGAGAACACGCGGTCCGCGACGGCGGCCCGGTCGACGCCCGCAGCCGTCAGGCACTCGGGGCCGAAGTGCTCCTCGATCAGGGCGCGCAGCGGTGGCGTCTCGAGCACCCCGAGGGCGATCCGATCGCAGTCCACGTGCGCCGCGCCGCGCTCGCAGAGGAGGCGGGTGACGGTGGACTTGCCACATGCGATTCCGCCCTGGACAAGGACGGTGACCGGTGCCTTACCGGACATGAGCGTTTCCCTGAGGTCTGAGGGTCAGGAGGGTCCTGAGCGCGGAAGACCTGAAGCGGAGACCAGTGACCAGTTAAGAGAAACCAGTGACTAGAAACCTGGGAAGGGAGAGGGGTGAGGGGGGGAGAGGACCAATGCGAGCGAGGCTCGCGGTCGGTCTCCCGTCCGACGGAACGGTTATGCGCGATGCAAACCCTGGCGTCAAGCCCAATGCCCACTCCTGCTGGGGGTTAGGAACGAGCGCTGGGGACTGGGCCGGCTACCCCTCCTGGCTTCGGGAGGCGAACTCGGCGGCCATGCGGTTGAAGACGCCCGTCAGCTCGGCCTCCATTTCTCCGGGCTGCTGGTAGCGGTCCTCTGGCTTCTTCGCCATGGCGCGCTCAATGATGTCGGAGAGCTCTTGGGGAACGGTCGGGTTCACCTGCCGAATCGGCGGCGGCATTTTGTTGAGGATCTTCATGATGAACGAGCGAGTCGTCTTCTCGTTGAAGGGACGCGAGCCTGAGAGCATGTGATAAAGCGTCGCGCCGAGGGAGTAAATGTCGCTCCGTTGGTCGGCGTTGAGCGCGTTGTCGAGCTGCTCGGGTGGCATGTAGGCCAGGGTTCCCATGCCCTCGCCGGGGGCGGTCAGACCGCTGGAGCCCGCCTGCTCGAAGCTCTTGGCGAGGCCGAAGTCGACCAGCTTCGAGACGCACTGGCTCGTGATCATGATGTTCTCGGGCTTAATGTCGCGGTGGACAATGCCCTGGTCGGCTGCGTGCTGGAGCGCGTTCGCGATCTGAATCACGACTCGGAGCGCGTAGCCGACGTCGAGCCGACCGAACTGGTCGATCAGCTTGCTGATTTCGCTCCCGTCAATGAACTCCATCGCGATCCAGTGGACACCGCGGCATTCGCCGGCGTCGAAGATCTGCGTGATGTTGGGGTGGACCAGCTTGCGCCCCGTCTCGGCCTCTCGGAAGAAGCGCTTGAGGTCCTTGGGCTCGCGCACGAGCTGGGGCTTGATCGTCTTGAGAGCCACGATCTGGTTGTTGGATATCTGGAGCGCTCGGTAGACCGAGCCGAAGGCGCCTTGCCCGAGCTTGACCTGGATTTGATATCCGTCGATCAAGTTCGGATCGACCTCGAGCCCCTGCTGTTGTTGTTGTCTGCCCGATTGGGCCTGACCCCCTTGCTGCTGCATTTGCTGCTGCTGCATTTGCTGCTGCTGCATTTGCTGTTGCTGCATTTGCTGCTGCTGCATTTGCTGCTGTTGCATTTGCTGCTGCTGCCCAGCGTAGGAGCCCTGCTGCGGCTGTTGCTGGCTAACGTGGGACCCTTGCTGGGGAGGGTAGCCCTGTTGTTGCTGCTGCTCGTAGCCGATCACTCGGACTTCGTTTTGGCCGAGGATCACTTGGTCGTTGGGGCGGAGCGCAGCCCAGCCCGTGGCGAGGCGTTGCCCGTTGACGTAGGTCCCGTTGCTGGAGCCAAGGTCTGCGATCAAGAGGCCGCGCTGGGTGTTGGCGATCTGGCAGTGGCGGCGGGAGATCGAGGGATCGGGGATCCGAAAGTTCGATTCCGAGCCCCGTCCCATAATCACGCTCTGGTTATCCGCGAGCGTGATTATTTCCCCGGCACGTGCGCCTCTGACCATGCGCATGGCGACGCGGGGCATTGCGAGACCTCTTTGGGAGCGTAACTCCCCTCTGGGGGACGACTTGGTGGTACTTTCTACCAGCGCGAGCGCGCGGCGGCAAGCCGACCGCCGGGAAGGGTCTCAGCGAAGCTGGCCCTGACGAGGGACAAGGCAGCGCGGCTATACTGGCTCGGTCATTCGAGTCGGTCGAAACTCTCAGGCGCACGTGCCCATTTACCTCAAGATTCTCCAAGGTCCCAGCGCCGGTCAGGCGCTCGCGGTGCCCCCAGGCGCGCCCGTCACGCTCGGGCGTAGCTCGAGCGCGAGCTACGCCTTCGACGATCCGCTCCTGTCTCGAAAGCACTGCGCGGTCGAGGTCCGCGCGGAGTTCTGTCGGATCGTCGACCTCCGGAGCAGAAACGGGACCTACGTCAACGGGCAACAGATCGGGGCGATCCTGGTTCAGCCGGGCGATCGGATCAAGATCGGAAGTGTGATCCTCGAGGTCAGCAACAGCCCGACCGGCGAGCCCTCGAACACGTCCTTCACCGGCGGCGTGCCCCCCGGCGTCGGAGTCGGCGCGACCCAGATCGAGGGCTTCGAGATCATTAACCAGCTCGAGGTCACGAGCTTCGGGGCGACGTTCCTCGCTCGCCAGCTCCTCATGGATCGGACGGTCATTCTCAAGACGATCGAGACCGGACCCGAGACCGACGAGACGACGCTCAAGCGCTTCATGCGCGAGGCCAAGGCCGGCGGGAAGTTGACCCACCCTCAGATCGTCGAACTCTACGACGTCAACGAGCAGGACGGGCTGCTCTACCTCGTGACCGAATACGTCGAGGGCTACAACCTCGGGAAAGTCCTCAGCGAGCGCGGGGGTCAGCCCTTGCCTGCAGGTCCGACCTTGCGCGTCTTGTTCCAGATCGGAGAGGCCCTCGCCTACGCCCACGGCAAGTCGATCATTCACCGCGACGTGCGTCCCCACCACGTCTTGGTCCGGGCCAAGGATCACCTCGCCAAGCTCCAGGGCTTCGCGCTCGCGAAGAACCTCCAGCGCGCGATCTCAGTGATCACCGCCGACGGCGAGAGCCTGGGGACCCCCTACTACATGCCCCCCGAGCAAGTGCGCTCCGCCAAGGACGCCGACGAACGCTCGGACCTCTACGCCTGGGCGGCGACGACTTATCACTGCCTCTCGGGCCGGCTCCCGCTCGAGAGCCGCTCCTACGGCGAGTTCATAGACAAGGTCTTTACCTGCGATCCCGAGCCGCTCCAGTCCCTCGTGCCGACCTGCCCGCGCGAGCTGAGCGACCTCCTCGGTCGCTGCATGGAGCGCGAGGCTGACGCGCGACCCGACTCCATGAAGCTCGTGCTTCAGGCCCTCGAGCCGATCGTGCGCGCTCTCGGTTAGGTGCGTCTTCTAAAGACAACGATCGGGCCCGGTGCGGTCGTGAAGAAGCTCGTGCGGATTCGGGAGACGACGTAGACCGAAACGCAAAAGAAGGGCGCCAGGATCAAGGCACCCACTAGGGACACGATCTCGCCCCCGGTGGCCTCGACGGCCATGACCAAGCCGACGCAGAGCGTGACCAAGACGGCCCCCAGGCCCATGAGGAACGCGAAGACTTCCTGGACGGCCGTCAGGGGACGGTCTCGTTTCCTGCGCGCCCGGTGGAGGCGGAACTCCTGCGGCGTGGCTTGCCGAGTGGTGCAGTCGCAGCCCAGCGTGGGGCACGCGCTCAACTCAGGCCAGCACTCGGGGTGCAGGAGGACGCCGCATACCGAGCAGGCCGATCCCTCGTCGGTGGCCAGGTGGTCCTTGCAGAACCCGCAGTGGAGGTGAGAGGAGCGTTGCTGGACGACGATCGGCACAGGTGCTCTCTACGCCCAGGCGGGCGCAGGGTTCACGTGTTTCTCGCCTCTAGGGATAAATCTCGTAGACGTTGCCCGTCTTGCGGAGGGTCCCCCCAACGACCTCGCTGAGCTGTGAGAAGGCTCGCTGCCATGTGGGTTGGTTGGCGACCGACTTGACCTCGGCTTCGCTCAGGATTCGGCGCAGGCTCGGCGCCAAGACGGCGTTGACTCCTGCCTGCTGGGCGATCTGCTCGAGGACGTCTGCGGCCTCGCGAGGGCTGTAGTCGGGGCCCTCGTGCGTCCGCATTGACTTCGGCTCTTTGCTGGCGGTCTCCCAGCCTTTCTTGTCGAGCGCTGTGCGGATCGCCATGTAGATCTTGTAGTAGCGCCAGGACTTGGTTCCGTCCTTGTCCTCGTGGTGGTCGGGGAGGAGCTCCAGATCGCCGGTCGCGCGGAGGACCTCTTGGACGCGCTGGTTCTGGCGAACCTTGGCCCAGCTCGCGGCCAGGATCAACTCGTAGTGGCGCTCGATCCCGTCTCCCTTGTAGGCGATCCGCTCACCCTCGTAGGAGACCCAATCGATCCCGAGCGTCTTCATGTGGGCCTCGGCCGCGACGCCGGCCGAGTGGGCTTCGAACGCGACCATGGCGGCGACTTCGTCGCGGGTGTGCTTCCAGACCGCGCCTTTGCCAAAGCGCGGGTCGTCCTCGCCTGCGGGGTACTTCATGCATTGCCAGAAGCCCTCCAAGCTGGCGTAGCGCTTGCCTCCGAGCTCGAAGGGCGTGTCGGCGAAGTTCGAGAGGATCCCCAGCTCGTGGCGCTTGCTGAGGATCACCTGTGGCGGCCGCGCCGCTTGGGGGAGGATCTCCCACTCGGGGGCGCCCTCCTCGGAGACCGCCTCCCACCAGCGGGCCGGATAGGGGCCCGGGTCTAGCGGCTCGGCGGGCTCGGGGCCAGAGGCGCAGGCGGTCAGGCAGAGCGTGAAGAGCGCGCAGGCGAGGGGGTGCTTCGGCATGGAGTCTCCAAGGAGGCTCGTTCTTACCAAGTCTAGGAACTACTTGGGTGGCTTAGGCCCGCCCGCCAATTGGACTTTGGCCAGAGTCCGCGTGGCCGTCATTCCCTCTCGGGTCGAGGTGTAGCGAACCGTGAGGCCCGGCACGTCCTTGGACAGGTGCCATGTGATCGATTGCGCGGCGCCTTTCCCGCCCAAGGTGAACACTCTGCACGCCCACTTGCGGCCTGCGGCCTCGATCTCGGCGTCCTTGCCCTTCTTGAGCACCGATTTAGGTGCCCGTCGGAGGTTTCCGAGCCAAGTCACCCACAGCTTCGGACGGCCCGAGTCTCCTTCGATCTCTCCCTTCGCGTTCCAGAGCTGCTCCCGAACGACGTAACAGGTGTCCTCTCGGGCGATCATGGTCCGTCGGAGTCGGTATCTCACGACCTTCCGATCCGCGCCCTTCGTGACGACCTCGAACTCGACGTGAGCACCCGCTGGCCAGGTCGCCATGATCTCGGCGTCGGTCCACGGCAGGTTTCCTTGAGGAGCGCCGACGGGGACCTTCGGGCCTCCCAAAGAGCTCGGCATCGCCATGATCTCGAGGGTGGTGAAGGTCTTCTGACCGGGTGCTCCGGCGGGACGCAGCATGGTCTTGAGGAGCAGTCCGCGCTTCTTCCCTGAATACCAAACCGAGCGCCAGGCTGGGAGACCACCCAGGTTGATCTTGTATCGGTATTCGTGAGCCGTGTGCCTCCTCTTCCCGATCATGACCTCAGTGTATTTGTAGCTCTGAGCCGTCCGAAAAGTCTGAGACTCGACGCGGTAGGGGATCGCTCGGGGCTCCTCCGGCTTGCCAATCGCCCTCCCGTCTTGGTCGAAGGTCAAGGTTCGGACCAGGTAGCCCTTGCTGCTGTGGTCCACCACGTGATTGAAAATGAACTGTCGCTTCGCAGGTTGGCCTTTGACGTTGATCGTCTTGAGATACCGGATTAGGAGGCCTTTTTTGTACATGGTCTTGAGCGCGTTCCGCGTGAAGGGGAGTGGGATCGGAGCTCCCCCCTCACCCTCTTTTTCTTGACCGCTCGCGCTGCCGACCGCTAACAGGACGAGGCCCAGGGCCCAGCACGACTTCCTCATGGTTTCCTCCACACGTAGACTGCTTGCCGTTTGAAACATGCGTGTTCGCTCGGTTTCGTAGGGGCGGGGTTTACCCCCGCCCGCCCTTAGGGGCCGTCGGAGAATAACTTCAGGTTCTCGCGCAGGACTCGTCGTTGTGGGCAAGGCAGGCCGAGGGTAAGCGTAGCGGGTTACGGGGCCGAGGCCGAACGCTGCCACGGCGACGAGTCCTGCGCGAGCCCAAGTTATCCTTCGACAGCCCCTTACGACATGCCGCGCCGCTCGGGCTGGGGTAAGCCCCGCCCCTACCTACTCCCCCAAAGGAAGCAGTTCATCTACCTCTCCGAGGCGAAGCCGGGCAAGACCTTCGCTAAACAGAGACGGGTGAGTCGGTCACCCGACTCACCCGTTCAGAAGATAGCTGCGCGTCTCCCCCCGTCTACGACCTACTGCCTGAAGCGGCGAGTGGTCCAAGTCAGGAGCGCGAAGGCGCTGCCGCCACCGGACGCGCCGGGGAGACCCTTGAAATTGACGACCTTGTCTTGGAGACGGGGGTCGTGCTTCACCTTGTATTGGAAGTAGGTGTCGTCGCCCAAGGTCCGAGTGCCGAGGTCGACCACGCCACCGGCGCTCAGGAAGCCGAAGACACCGTAGATATTGTCGGCGTCGGTGAAGGAGCTCAGCGGGTTGGTCGCAGCGCTCGGATCCATGAGGTAAGCGTTGTTCTCCGCATACATGTATCCGTCCGTCACGCCTCCGGTGCCGAATTTGACGTCGCCGAAGAACACGTTGCCCTGACCCTCTTTCGGACCTTCGTAGGTGCCGTTGCCGTCGTCGTTAATGATCGGCTCGCCGACGTCGTAAGTGAGGTTCTTGTTGGCGTCGTAGAGGCTCTCGTCTTCACGCTCTGGCGTGGCGGGGTCGTCGGTCTTACCCTTGACCAAGAAGAGCACCGCAGCGTCCCCGTTGGCGTCGTTGTATTGGAAGTCGTCCGCAATGTAGAGGTTGCCCTCGACCACGATCGTCATGACCAAGCCCGAGTTCGAAGGCATGTAGATCTTCTTGGAAGACGTGGAGTGCATCCAAAGGTTGCCCTCCACGAAGATCAAGTCTCCAGCGTCGGAGCTCTGGAAGTTAGCGGTGCCTCCCCCGCTCTTGGGGCCGAGGTGAACGACGCCGTTGTCCTGATTCGCTTGGGTTTGGAGGAGACCGTATTCGGTTCCGCTCGTGAAGCCAGTGTTGAAGGCCGGGTGTGAGGTGTCGCTGGGGCTGACGAGCGTGTCCGCCAGCGCGCGGTAGTCCTTGGCGTGGAGGTCGGGTGGCGCGATCGGGTCGGCGCCAGTCTCGGTCGTGCCAGGAACGTTGTCGCCTTGAATCGTTCCGGTCGCTGCGACCTTATCGAAGACCACCGTGTTGCCACGAAGCTCAACGTCGCCGTTGACGAAGATCTCACCTTCAACGTAGTCGCCGTCACCTTGGTGGTTGGTATCCCAGTCGCTGGCGGGGGTCTCGGAGCCGGTCGGAGCTGCGTATTCCGGGGCGTTGGTGATCGTCTTGCTGTAGGTGCCGTAGGTTCCGTCCTGGTCGAGGTCGATCCGACGGTTACTGCCGCTCGACTCCATGTTTCCCTGGGGGACGCCCCAGTCGGGGAAGCTGCCGCCTTGGAGATCGCTGAGGCGAGGGTTGTCGCCCAAGTCACCGTCGCCGTTGAAGTCGATGCCGATGTCACCCTCGTTCATTCGCTTGTCGCTGCTATACCAGCTCGACTCGTCGAAGGTGAAGTTGCTGGTCAGGTTGTTGACGGGGCCGAGGCGGAGCGAGACGCCCAAGTTGTCCTTGTCGCCGACGTAGAGCGCCTTGCGGAAGGTCGGGTGAACCGCGGCGGTGACAACCGCGACCACTTCGACGGAGAGGCCGTCGGGCGCCGTGGCGGTCGAGGTGACCCTGAAATTGCCCGACCCCACGATGGGCACCTCCAGGACCTGGACCGTGACGGTGTTGCCCCCGAGGGTCATGTTAACGGGCAGGACGACGACGTTCGGATCGGAGTTGGCCTCCGCGATCGCGTCGAACTTGACGCCGATTCCAGTCTCGGCGTCAGACGTGAGCTGGAGGTAGCGCGTCGACTCGAATGAGATCGCGCTTCGCTGCATGGTGGTTTGCGAACTCACCAGCACCAGCGCCATGATCATCATGGTCAAGACGATGGTCACGAGCAGAGCGGAGCCGCTCTCGCGATCCCGGGGTGGATTTTTCCTCTTGAACACAAGCAATCGCTTCAGCATGGCAATCTCCTCCAGACGCTTGTCTACCGCAAGTCAGAAGCCGCGATAAGCCCAAGGGCTTCGAAAGGTCTGTCGGCGAAATCGGACACAGGGGGAGGCGAACCTGTCTTGTCCAGTGGTCACCCGGTAGCCACCGCCTCCGGTTCGCTCGGAACCAACGACAAGGACCGGGCGCGAGGCCCCGGTCCCGGTGAATCTAGCAGCCGGTGAATCTAGCTGCCGATGAATCTAGCTATCTAGCTGCCGATGAATCTAGCTGCCTGAGCGGCTCAAGGGTTTCGAATCGGGTATTGCCAAGTCCGGTTGAGCAGGCGGACTCCGTTCGGGGTGTTGGGATGCTGTCCCAGGAAGGTCAGGTCGATCTGGACGAAACCCGTCGTCGTTTGATCCGTGAAGATGTTTGAAGTGGGGTTCGCCCCGAGTCGGAACTGAAAGGCAAAGCCAACCGGGGGGCCGCCCTCGTATGATTCAGGGTCGGTCCCAATGTTGGTGGCGATGACCACAGCCTCCGCAGCCGAGAGAGCGCCGTCGTTGTTTGTGTCGACGGTCAAGACGAGGGATCCCTCGTCGATATAGCGGTCGTTGTCATTGCTGGCGTTGTCTATGAGTTCACCGGCGTCTAGGACGAAGTCTAAGCGCCTCAAGGGACCCAGGACGGGGGTCGCCGTGGTGTCGTCGAAGCCCAGAACCGGTCGATACTCGATGCGGGTGAACCGTGTGGCACCGAAGGGATCGCTTAGCGTGATCGAGGCCCCCTGAATCGACCTGAGCTCGGTTCGGAGCATCTTCTCGACGCGGGTCGACTGGGCCTCGAGGTCCACGGTGGCCATTTGGTCCCGCATGTTGTTGTTGAAGCCCATGAAAATGGTGAGCGACATGCCCAAAAAGACCATCAACAGGCCGGCGGAGATCACGATTTCGACGAGCGTCAGGCCCCTTCGCGACGAGTTCAGCTTCATTGGAGGTTCCCAATCGGGTAGATAATCGTGTTGAAGGTCATGGTCCGCGTGTTCCCAGGCCCGACGAGCCGGTTGCTCCAGGTGACCGTAAAGCGCACTGGGATCACGGTCTCGTAGTTCGCGCCGGGGTCTGGATCGGGGGTTGCGTCGTCGAAGGTGCCGTCTCGGTTCAAGTCGAAGGTCCCGCCAAAGGTCGCTGCGCACTGGGCTTCGGTCAGGACGACCGCCGTGGAGCCGGTGACGAAGACCCCATTGCTCACGACGTCGTTGCCCCCCGCTGTGCTCGCATTGGGAGTTTGGTCACCGGCGGGGATCCAAACCAGCGGGGCCACCGGGACCAAGGCCACGACCTCAGAACTCGAGTTTTTTTGCCGAAGCTCGCCAAAATACGTCTGGACTTTTCCGGTGATGTATTCGATTTGGCGCGTGTTCGTGCGGAGTTGGGACCCGCTGAACTGCGCGGCCAGCATGGCCATCATGACGACCGCCATAATGCCCATTGCGACGACCGTCTCAATGATCGTGAAGCTGCGCAGGGCAGCCAGTCTTGGTCTGAGAGTCTTCACTCGTCACCTCCGGTGTCTGCGTCCTCCGCTTCGCCCTTGAGCCAGCGGTTCCAGAGAACGACGTTTTGGGGGAGGTTCTCCCCCGTGATCTTCTTGAGGAGAACGAACGCTCTCGCGCTCACTTGGCGGTCACCTTCGAGGAGCGCGATCAGGGCCGGAACCCAGTCCGACTGGGGGGACTTGGCGAATTGGGGGGCCAAGCGAAGGATATCGAGTTGGAGCCCTGGCTCTTCGCTCTCCTCAAGGAGTTCGAGGAGGAGCCCTTGGAAGGCCGCGTCCTCACGTTTCAGGCGAGAGGAGAGCTTGGAGAGCCTCTCTTGGAGCTTAATCCGGCCCTCAAGCCAATCCTCCAGGGCTGGGAGGCCGTTCCGCCGATCCTTCGAGAGTTTCTTGCGACGATTGATCTCTCTGGCCCGCAGCAATTCGAGCGGGCGGCGCAGGGACCGCCGCCGCTTGGGAATCCCGAGCAGGACTCCGTTGAGGAAGGTCCTGTCCTGGGTCGAGATGTGTCGCTTGAGGGTTCGCAGGACGAGGTCGAGCCGGTCGGTTCCCCCGATCCACTCGCTAATGAAGGCCACGCAGCGGGCTCTGACGGGTGCCCCCTCGTTGCGGCGGAGGATCCCCTGGAGCGCTGAGATCAGAGCCTTGCGGAGGCTCGCGTGACCGACCTTCTCGACCGATTCGTTTGGGCCGTATTTGACGAGTGCCAAGAGCTCGGCTCTGTGGGCGCTAGCCAAATCAGCGTCGGCGAGGAGCGCCCCCCGGGTTAAGAGAGGGATCGAGTAGCGGACTCTCTGGTTTAGGACCAAGGACTCGAGGGCTTTCTCGGCGACCGAGTCGGCGTAGGGCACGTCTAGGCTGGTTGCGGCCAGCTTGGCGAGGACTTGAGCCGCCCCTTCGGACTGGATGCTGTCCAGGACGTCCACGAGTCGGCCGATTCTCGGGTCCTGCGCATGTCCTCCGATCCAAGAGATAAAAGACGCCTGGTCTTCGGGGCCAAGAGCGACAGCCTGGCGGATCAAGGCCGCTCGCTCTCTCTTCTTCTTCGAGTCGAGGATCTTCTCGGCAAGCTCTGCGCCCTTCTTCGAGGTCGGCTTCTTCCTCTTCTTGGGCTTTTCAGCGGGCTTGGGCTTCTCAGCAGGCTTGGGTGGGTCTTGAGCCGAGGCTGGGGCGGGAGCGGTGAGCAGCGCGACGGCGACGGCCGCCGACGCGAACAGACTTTGCGCGAACAGACTGCGGGTGATGAGTGGGGTCGGTCGCTTGGAGGGGACGGGACGTGTCATGTGCCTCAGGGGTGGTGGGGCCACGATGGTCAGGGTGCTACGCAAGGGCGAGTCCGTCGCAAGGTCCGCAGGCGCAGCGGACCTGTCTGGAGCTTAGGACACTCAGTGCTCGGAGTACGGCCCTCGGCTCGCTTCGGGTCTTGGCGAGCAGCCTCTCAAATCCGCTCCGACGTTGCAGGAGACTTGCCACAAGTCCCTTGCGACACGTGAACACGGGTTGCTCGCCGCGAAAGCGGGCAGATGCCTTCTGATTCGCCAACGAGGGTGTCCGATGAAGCGCACAGGTGGCCTCGCCTCTACTGCACGAACGAGCCTCTCGCCGTGGAGAGCTGGGAGAGGCCTTTGATCTTCTTGGCGCGCTTGGCGGATTGGGTCATGGGCGAGGACTGCGACTTGTAGGTGTGGCGGATCGAGAGGAACTTCTCGACGAGGCCCCTCTCGTCTGCTTCGGACCACTTGGAGGCGTCCGTCTTGGTCGGGTTGGCCTTGAGGAAGGCGTCAATGCCTCGCTGCGCGACGATGCCGACATAGGCCGGCCGGTTGACGTGGAGGTCGAGGAGGTGCGCGATCGACTGCTCGGAGGTGTAGTAGTCCCCTAGCTTCTTGCAGCTCCCGTGCAAGGGATAGAACTTGTCGATTCGGGCGGCGAGGAACTCGACCTGGAGGTCTTGGAGCTCGGTGTCGTAGCCGCTCTGCCAGAGGCAGTAGGCCAGGTGGAGCGAGGTCTCCTTGTCCCCGATCTTAGTCCCCTCGATCCAGACCTCAAGGTTTCCAGCGTTGGTCTGAAGCTCGACTTCGCGATCCTGGAAGTACTTGGCGAACAGCGCAGGTTTGTCCTTCTTGTACTTATCGAGGAGCTTGAACAGGCTCTTGCTGGACTGAGTCCACTGAGACATGCCGTGGGTCAGGTAGGCGTTGTCGTAGGCCTGGACGTCCACGAATGAGCCTTCGTTTCCACCAACGGCGGCGATCACCTTGGCACGTGAGGTCGTGGCCTCGGCCAGGGAGAGGTGAGGTCGTCCCTTGCCGTTCTTGGTCGTCGTGATCCCGGCTCGAGTCTTGTAGGTCGTGACCGATGCGAAGGGGAAGCTGTCGGCCTTGCCCTCGATCTCGGCGAAGACCTTGGTGCCCGCGTCGGAGGCGCTCGCTATGTCGCTGTGCTGGACGTAGGTCTTCTTGGAGTCCTTCTTTGTGAAGAACGCGAGCTTTCCGAGCACGATCTGAGGAGGTCGGCTGACCTTGGCCATCAGGCGGCCGACGTAGCAGCGGTTCTCGATAACCCGCCCGCCTGCGCTCGTGAACTTCTCCTCCCTCTCGCCGATCCCCGAGCCCGGGTTCGAGGACCGATAGCGAAGGCCGACACGCTTGCCTTGATCGTCTGTGACCCAGTTGAGGAAGATCACACTGTGGCCCGAGGAGGAGCGCCAGAGTTGGACGAAGTCCCCTTTCTTGGCGTTGGCGAAGGCGATCTCCTTGCCGAGCCCGAAGTTCTTGAGGGCTGAGGCGACTTGCTTCTCGTTGATCGTGGCGTTGCCCTTGACCGCGCCGAACCACTGGACGCGCATTTCCCTGAGCTCTTCGCCCGAGATCCCGTCGAGGAGCCCCTGCTTCTTGGCGACGGTGATCATGACCCAGAACGTGTAGCCACAGCAATAAGTCGAGCCGTCGGACGCCGCCTTGATCACCGTTGTCCCGGAGTGCTTGATCGTGGTCGGGCAGCCCTCCCCGTCGGAGCCCGCCCACTTGTAGGTCCCACCCGACTTGGTCTCGGCGATCTTGATCACCTCCGTGTTGAGGTCCTTGCGTCCCGTCGACGAGGTCAACAGCCCGGCTGCGGGCTGACCCAGGACGACGAACGCGCCGGTTGCCTTGTCAGCCGAGCGCGGAGGGATCTCGTCGGCCGCGCCCGCGGCTGGGCTAACGAGGGCGACGTCGTAGTCGATCACCCCCGCGAAGGCTTCCGCTTCGCTGATCGCGCCGCACGACATGCCGTAGAGGTCGTCGACGTGATCCCAGCCGGGGGGGAACGCGAACGTCGACGAGAAGGTGCCGTTGTCCTCCAGAGAAGTCGGGATCGGGTGCCAGCGGGCCAGAGCGCCCCACTTCGCGATCGCGGCCCCGATCCAGAGCGGCACATCGAGCCCGGGGGCGAACCCGCTGATCTTGCCCACGACCGAGGTCCCGAACACGAAGCTCTCGGTGATCTCGAACGAATCCAAGCGCGGGAAGGGCACGTTCGTGACGAGCTTCCCGTCGTACCACACGCGCCGCCAAGCAGGTTCGGTACAAGCGTCGTCGGCGGACTCGGCGTGGCCGTGAAAGAGCGTGGCTCCGAATTCGAGCGCGCCCGCCTCGCCGAACTCGCGATAGTCGAAGGTCGGGGGGCCCTCGACAGAGGTGCAGCCGATCCGCCACTTGCGGGGCTCTCGGTCGCCGTCGGGCCAGAGGATCGTGTGGATCTGGGCCTCGCCGCCGGCTCGCTCGTTTTCGTCCGACTCGCTCAACTCGAGCTTGAGCGCCCCGCACGAAAACGCTCCCGTCGTCTTGGGCGTCAGGGTCAGCACGGTCCCGATTCGGCAGCCCTGGGGTTTGGGGGAGACGGTGACGTGGGCCTCGTTGTCGAAGTGCCAGGCCCCGGGCTCGACGCGGGCGGGCTCGCAGTAGGGGAAGTCGGGCGCGATCACGACCCCGATCGCTCCCCGGCCGACGAGATCGATCGTGCTCGCGTCGATCATGAGCGTGGCCTTGGCGGCCGTGCCTGAGACCTCAAGCTTGCAGGAGTAGCCGTCGTATTCGTGGAGCTCCTTTCCCTTTTGGACAAGCCAAGTCACTTGGCACGGAATCTGGTCGGGGAGGAACTCGCAGCTCCCTTCGAGGTCCACCCAGGACTCGACGTCGTCGATCTGGAAGCTCTCGACCGGATCGAAGCTGAGCGTGGCGTGCGGCACGGCGCGAACGCGAAAGGCCGTTTGGAAGCCAGGCGTCAAGGAGAGTGAGGTTCCGGGATCGGTCACGTCAGTTCTCGAGCGGCTGCATTTTAGCCTCTTCTTGGATTCGTGGTTCAGCCGGCATGGGTGTGCTGGCGGTGATCGGGCTTAGCGTCGGCTCCTCCCACCCCGAGGGGCGGTAGAACTCGAAGTCGATCGTCTCGCCGTCTTCGAAGTGATCGCGGAGCTCCTCGAGCGTGAGCTGCGCGATCACGTCCCAGTCGTCGTCGCGGCAGCCGGAGCCCTTGAGCGCGCCGCCCGTGCCCTTGTTGGCGACGTGGAACGTGGCCGCGAGGCCGAGCTCCTTGATCTCGGCTCCGGCCTTGCTGACCTTGAGCTTGAGCCCCTTGCCGGCGGGGAGGTAGGGGGCCTTGCAGCGGACGACGACGCGACCGGGGTCCTTGTCGTGGGGGAGCACCTCGGCCTCCTCTAAGCGAGGCGTCGAGTCGAGCGAGAGCTCAGGCGCACCGACGGTCGTTTCGACCCCGTGGAAGGTCGCAGGCGAGATCAGAGTCTTGGCTGAGAAAGTCGCCTGGCCGCCGATCTTGCTGAGCTTGATCTTGGCGCTGACCTCTCCGACCGCGCCCGTCTCGGCGCCCGCGGAGCCTGTTTGGCTCGCGTCGGTGGCCACGATCGCCGACTTGAGGACGGTTCCGCCCAAGGCGATCCTCGGCTTGGCCCGGCGCCAATCGGGCAGGGTTCCGCCCTGGAGAGGAGCGCTCAGGGTTAGCCAATCGCCGTGGACCGTCGCGCTCAAGGCTCCAAAGGAGACGTTGACGAGGTGCGCGATCGGGTCGGGCGTCCAGGCCACGATCGCTTCGTCATTGCCAGCCTCGCTCGCTTTGGCGGGAAACACGATCTCGCCGATCTTCTCTTCGTCGGCGAGGGTCGGGTCGCCCCAGCCGCTCTGCGGGGCGACGAGACCGAACGAGACCCCGAGGCAGTGGCCGGGCTGAATGCTCTCGCCTTTGGTCTCGACGAGCTCGGCCAGGGCCAAGCTCGGGTCGAAGAGCAGCTCGAGGCTCCCGCCGGCGGTCCGAGGCGGCGGGGTGGCTGAGATCGCAATGCTCTTGCGGTTCGGGTCTCCCTCGACCTGACAGTTCTCCCAAGCGGCGCTCTCCGGCCCGCTCTGGAGCTCCGTCAGGACTTCTTTGCCGACCTTGAGGAGCTTCTGGTAAGCGGTCTCTGAGTTCCGGGCGCTCGAGTCGCCGCTCAGGATCTTCCAGCCTTCGTCTTCGACGGCGACGATTCGGAGCGACTTCTTGTAGGCGAGCCGAATCGTGTTGAGGAGCTGAATCGCTCGCAGCGAGACCTGCGAGGCCCCGACGGTCGCGTTGAAGAACTCGCTGACCTTAAACCGGTTCGTCTTGTAGCCCGCGCTCGGGAGGGAGACGTCGCCCTTGCCTCGACGAGCGCCGAGCACGAGGTCTCCCCCAGACGACCACTTGATCCCGCGCGCGTCCTCGCTCGGCTCCTCAGGGAGGAGGGTCGCCAGGGCTGGAATTCGGAGCGCCTGCTCCTCCCAAGAGGCGGGCGGGGCGTCGCTGCCGATCTCGATCGCAGCCGTGCGGAGCCCGATCCAGACTTGGAGTTCGCCGGGCGCGTGCGAGGAGAAGGGGAGGATCCAGGAGTAGACGCTCTGCTTTGGCTTGCGCTTGGGGTCCGCGACCGCGCCCAAGGTGGGGGTCGCGATCGTGACCTCAAGCGGGAGCGCGGCGCGGGATTGGCCCTGCTCCCCTTTGATCTCGAGCGTCCACTTGCCCCAGCCAGAGAGGGCCAGGGGGACAGAGACGACGCCAGCTCGGGTCAGGAAGGTCCCGAGCTCAGCGGAGTCGCCGCCTCCGCTCGGCTTCGCCTCCAGGACGACTTCGCGCCCGGACGCGTAGTCGTCGGTCACGACCAGAGCATGGACGAGTTGGCCGACCGAAGCGGCCTCGAGGGAGACTCCGCTGGGGGGAATCAGGCCCCAGTCGAGGAGCTTGCCGGCGCCGCCGTCGGCGTCGACTTTCGCCAGCTCGTCGGGGCCGACGAACGCAGCGCGTCCCCCGACGACGAGTGTGTTGAGCAGCCAGAGTCCTGCGATCGGATTGAGGAAGTCGAGCTTCCCCTCGGGCGGGAGCCCCTCGGCAGTGAAGAGCGAGGTCTCCTGGCCCTCGGCTCCCAGCACGGCCACCTCCCGGGGGCGCGCGTCCTCGCCCTCCTTCCCCGAGTTCCACCAGGCGATCGGCTCTAGGTAAGGGGCGAGGGCGTCTATGTCGTTGAAGCGCGGAGCGACGGTCGCCTTGACGGTCTCGAGCGCGTATTCGGGAGTCCGGGTCAGCTTGACCCCGCGCCAGCGGCGCGGGAGGAGCGCGGTCAGCGCCTTCTTCTGGACTTCGAGGGGCTCGGGGAGGTCAATGATCGTGTCGATTCGAAAGCTCCCGTCGCGGGGTTCGAGCACGATCTTGGTGGCCGCAGCCGGGACTTGGATCGTAAACGTCCACTCCTCGGCGCTGCTGTCGAGAGCCAAGGCGCCGCGCTGGCGGAGCCAGTCTGGCTTGAAGCTGACCTCAAGGTGGAAGGGCTCCGCCGCGCTCGGCTTCCAGCTCTCGGGGGCGAAGTTCTCGACTTGGAGCGTGAGCGGATAGGTCAGGTCGCCGTCGTAGGGGTGCGGGGCGAGGGGCGCCCCGGTTTCGGCCCCGGTCTCGGCCCCGGCCTCCGGATCGGCTCCCGTTTGGGCACCCGTCTCGGAGGGGGTCGCGAGCTTCGCTGCGACGCGTTCGCTGGCGTCCTCGACCGAGAGGGGATCGGGGGCCGCCCAGTCCTCCCACTCGACGTCGTCGTTCGCGGAGTTGGCGAAGCTCAGGACCGAGGGGTGATTGAAGAGCTCGCGCAGGATCGGCTCGTAGTGCCAGCGGGAGAGGAAGCCCTCCTCGTGGTCTGCGGCCTGCTGCTCGTCGTCGGGGAGGAGCGGCTTGAGGAGCTCGCCTAGGGTCTCGGCCTTGAGGAGGTTGGCCTGCTCCTCCTCGCTCTCGCCGAGGGCGATCTCGCCGCCGAGCGACTCCTCGCCGACCAGCTCCTTGGCCAGCTCGAGGACTTTGCTGATCCCCGCGCCCTCAGGCGCGAAGACTTCCCAGTGGAGGAATCCCGTCTCGAGCTCCTCGGGGTCGATTCCCGGATAAGGCGAGACGGTCCCGATCACCTCGCCGCCCGCGATCGGGATCAAGGGGCGGTCGAAAGTCGCGACATGACCCTGGGCGAAGGCCTGCTTGGCTTGGTCGAGGTCGGCCGGGGCCGGCTTGAGGACCGCCATGACTGGGCGTCCCTCGTCGGGGACGGGCTGGCCGAGGTCGAGGGCGGCGGTGCCCCCGGGTCCGCGGACTTCGACTTCGCCGCTCAAGTCCGGGCCTTCGAGCGGGGCGCTCGCCCAGCGAACCTCGCCGGGCGCGAGGGCTGAGGAGCCTGCCCCAACGACTTGGCCGTTGCTCTGGGCGAGGAGGCGCTCAAGCCAAGGCGGGCCCTGGCCCGCCGCGAGCTCGTCGGGCGTCAAGGGTGCGAGGTGCATGTAGAGGCTGTAGAGGACGTGACGGTCTTCCTCTTCGCCGCCGCCGTCTCCCTCGGCGTCAGGCTCTGAGAGCTGCTTGAGCTCGTGACGGAGGAGGACGAACCCGAGGTGGCCCCCGACGACTTTCTGGCCGGCGTCGGTCGCGGCGCCCAGGCGCGCCGCGACCACGTAGCCGG
>JAESQQ010000398.1 GCA_016765095.1 Planctomycetota bacterium
CCAATCCACGCCAACGACGCTCTTGTTCCGAGCTTTCTCCCAGGCGGCCACTTCGCTTTCGAGTTCAGCCCGCTCGGGAATGCGGCGGTCGAGGCACTGGGTCGCGATTCGCCTCTCGAACCAACGGAACCTGGCTCGCTAGGAGTCCTCTGGACGCCTTTCGAAGCGCTGGGTTTGAATCCCGCTGTTGTCCCGGGCGCGGAGGTAGTCTGAGAACCAGAGGTTCATGGCTTCCTCTTGGGGCTCGAGGTCTCCGGAGAACTCGAACTGCCCTTCGCGAAGTTGGAGGAGTCGCTCCAAGGCGCGGGTCCGGCGACCGTGGCCAGGGACCTCTGCCGACATGATCTGGCCGAGGCAGTAGACGACCTTGGCGGTCGAGCCTGAGAAAGTCAGCTTTAGGGTTCCGGTGCGGCGTCCGGTCTCGAGCTGCTCCATGATGTCACGGATCTTGAGACCCGAGGCGAGCTCCCCCTTGACCTCGTCCCCGTCGTCGGAGAACAGGGCCACGACTTCGTCAACGTCCTTGAGGAGTGCTTGGGTCCCCTCACCCGTGAGCTCTATGTGCAAAGCGAAGGGCCCGACGACGATCCGCGCCTCGTCCTCAAGAGGGGTTTCGCCTCGGATCCGCTTGCCGTTGACGAGGGTTCCGTTTTGGCTCCCGTTGTCGGACACGACCGGGACCTCGGCGCCCTTGGCCCACTTGATGTTTGCGTGAAAGCGCGAGACCGCGGAGTCCGAGAACACGATGTCGTTGTCTCGGTGACGGCCGACGCGGACGCTCCCACCGGGCCGGAGGTCAGCGGTTCCATGGTCGGCCGTCTGGATCCGGCATGATCGGTACGCGGGGGTCACGTTGTTCGTCTAGTCTCCAGCCAAACACCACCCGACACCACCGAGGCGACTCTTGCAACCCAGATCGGGTGACAACCTACGAGTCGAGGGGCGATCCTGGGTCGCTTTCTCAGGCGCAGGTCGGTGTCCGCCCGTGGCGCTCGGTCTCCCGAAGGGCTCCCAAGCAGAGGAGGAGGAGGAGCGAGACGAGGGGAATCCCAGCCGTGGCGGGTGAGTCGAGCGAGCAGCCCTTGTCTCCCTTCTTGAGGATCGTGCCCGGGGCCGGACCGGGAAGGGGCGCGCTGCCTCCACCTCCGACGGGCGCCGTGATCGTGATTCCGATCGTTCCCACGTTGTTCCCCGCGACGGTGTCGCCCTGATCGGCGCTCAGGGCGCTGGTCGTGTTGGTGATGACCGTCCCGTTCGCCGTGGCTTGATCGACCGTCGCTTTGAGCGTCAGGGTCGCTTGCTGCCCGTTGGTGATCCCACCCACGACCCAGACACCCGTGGTGGAGGTGTAGGTGCCTTGGCTGACGAGCGCAGATTGGAAGACCAGCCCGGCGGGGAGGAGATCGGTGATCTGAACCGTGGTGGCGTCGAGGGGGCCGTTGTTTTGAATCGTGAGCGTATAGGTGATCGTGTCGTTCTTAGTCGGCGTGGCCTTGTCGACGGTCTTGGTCACCCCTAGGTCGGATCCTGTGACTCCGATCGCGGACGGAGCCAATGCTGTCCGTGACGCTGGGATCGGTCTCGCTCATTTGGAGGCTCGCTGTGGTGTTGGTGATCGTGTTTCCCGACTGGCCCGCGTCGACCGTGACACGGAGGCCGAGGGTCGCGTTGGCTGCGTTGTTGATTGCGCCGACGGTCCAGACTCCCGTGCCTGGGACGTAGGCGCCTTGGCTGGGCGTCGCGAGGACAAAGGTCACCCCTGTCGGGAGGAGGTCGGTGATCACGACGTTGGTCGCGTTGTTGGGTCCGTTGTTGGTGATCGTGAGCAGGTAGTTGACCGTGTCCGCCTCCCTGGGGGCGGCGACGTCAGCGGTCTTGACCACCGCGAGATCGGCCGTCACGACGGGCACTCCGCCGACGGCGGTGCGGGGGCCGAGGAAATCGATGGTGTTCGGGTTGTCCGAGACGCCGAAGGTCGCAATGAACACGCCCGTCGTGCCGTTGAAGCGATCGACCTGGTCCGCGCCCTGGTCCGCGACGTAGAGGTTCCCGTCGGCTCCGAACCCGAGCTGAGTGGCGCCCGCGATGTTGGTCGTCACGAAGTTGCTAATGAATACGCCCGTCGTGCCGTTGAAGCGGCGAACCATGCTGGCGACGCGGTCGAGCACGTAGAGGTTCCCGTCGACCGGATTGAAGGTGACTCCCCACGGGCCGCTTATGGCCTGTCCGCTCGTGAAGGTGGCCGTGATCAAGGCGCCCGTGCTGCCATTGAATTGCATGATCTGGTTGGTGGACGCGTTGCTGACGAAGAGGTCGTTGTTCGGGCCTCCGAAGGTCATGTCCCTGGCGCCGCTGCCGCTGACTCCAGTCGCGAAATCACCCAGGAAGGCGCCCGTCACTTGGTCGTATCGCTTGACGCTGTTCGTGAGGCGACTTGCCACGTAGAGGTTGCCGCCTTGCCCGACGGCGATGTCGATCGGGTCGCTCAGGCCACCCAACCCGGCAGCCACGAAGATGTCAACGAAGGTCCCGTCTGGACGGTGGCGGATGACCGTGTTGCTCAACTGACTGGCCGTGAAGTAATGGCCCTCGATCCCAAACGCGGCCCCGATCGGGTTCGCGGTCGAGGTGTTGGGTGAATAGGTCTGAGACGCGCCTGAGACTTCGTCGATCTGGATGCCAATGTGGGGAACCGCTGCGGCGTTCTCCTGGGCCACGATCACGTCGCGTCGGTTCGCAAAGGTGAACGCTCCGCAGTTGGCAGCACCGTTGACGATCGTGGCGTGAACCGCCTGGAACGCTCCGGTCGTGCCGTCGTAGCGCCGAACGGAGTTGTTGTTGGCGCTGGCTACGTAGAGGTTGTTGGCAGGGCCAAAGACCATGCTTCTCGCCGCGTTCAGCCCGCCTGAACCGCTGGCGACGAAGACTCGGTTCAGGGACCCGGTCGTCCTGTGGAAACGGACCACGCTGCTGTCGCCGCTGTTGGAGACGTACAAGTCCTTGTCGACGGGCCCGATTCGGATCTGCCAGGGCGAGTTGAGATTCGTGCTCACGAAGTTGTCAATGAACGCGCCAGTCGTACCGTTGTAGCGCTTGACCTGATTGCTCCCCGAGCTGACGACGAGCAGGTTTCCGTCCCGGCCGAACACCATTCCAACGGGAGCGGACAGCCCGCCCGCTCCTGCGGCGACGAACGTGCTCACCAAGGCGCCGGTGGTTCCGTTGAAGCGGAGCACGCTGTTCGAGACGGCGTCGGAGACATACATGTTTCCGTCCGAACCGAAGAGCACGTCTCGAGGAGCTGTTCACCAAGGAGCTCGGTTGGCTGACTCTGTTTGTGCACCAGCGCCTAGGCCTTGGCCTGAGGGGCAAGCTCGAGCCCGAGGACGTGATCCAAGAGACCTTTCTGGAGGCTCACCGGACCTTCGAGCGTTTTGAATCCCGCGGGAAGGGCTCGTTCGCGCGCTGGCTCTGTCGTCTCGCGGAGAGCTCGATCCTCCGCCAAGCGGAGTGGTTTGGCGCCGAGAAGCGCGATCCACGGCGGGAGGCTGTGCTGGGCAGCACGCTCTTTGAGGAGTTGCGGGGGAGCAGCTCGACGCCTTCGAGTCTGGCCTCTCGCACGGAGCGCTACGAGCGCCTCTCCGCGGCGCTCCAAGACCTCGAGGACGAGGAGCGGGAAGCCGTCTTGCTGCGCTTCTTCCAGGGTCTGACGATTCCCCAGATCGTTGAGCAAGTGGGCCAGAGTCGGAGCACCGTGAAGCGATTGCTTGGGAGAGCGACCCTTCGACTCGGGGTCGCGCTCGGCGAACTGGAAGGCTGAGGAGCGCTTGGGCTCGCAGCCAAGGCCAGAGACCCCAGACCCCTGGTCCGAGGTGGTAGCGGATCTGGAGCCGCAAGGGGCCTCCCCTGAGTCGGTGAAGGACCTCGCGGATCTCCACGCAGCTCCCGCGGCCGAGCTGCCTGCTGTGGCGAGAGCTTTGCGCGCGCTCCGGGTCTTCGACGACGACGAAGGCGAGGACGAACTCCGCCAGGCTTGGAGTCGGGTCGCGCCCAGCGGAGAGACGGCTGGCCTCAATCCGCGTGCAGGTGTCCGTCCTCGGTGGATCGAGCCAGGTCTCGCCGACGAGCTGCGAACGAGCGCGCAGCCCTACCAGCTCCAGGAGGAGCTCGGGCGGGGAGGGATGGGGGTGGTTCACCGCGCGATTCAAGTCAGCCTCCGGCGCGAGGTGGCGGTCAAGAAGACGACCCGCAAACGAAGCCCAGAGGCCGAGGCGGCGTTCCTTTACGAGGCCCTCACGACGGGGTTCCTGCACCACCCCAACGTCGTTCCGGTCTATGACCTGATCGAGTCGGACGGCAACTGGGCTCTGGCCATGAAGGCCGTTGGCGGGTGGCCATGGAGCGCGCTAGTTGATCCCCAGACCCCGAAAGAGCGCGCCGCCGCGGAGGGCTACGGCCTCGACGAGCACCTCGAGATCCTGCTGAGCGTCTGCAACGCCTTGGCATACGCCCACAGCTTGGGGATCGCGCACCTCGACCTCAAGCCAGAGAACGTCATGATCGGGGAGTTTGGGGAGGTCTTGGTCATGGACTGGGGTCTGGCGGTCGACCTCCTCGACGACCGCCCCGGTCCGGCGGTTGCCCGTCCTCGTGCCGCCTTAAAGGGCCGCCCTTGCGGAACACCGGCCTACATGGCGCCGGAGCTGGCCCTCGGGAAGGAGGAGCAGGTCGGCCCCTGGACCGACGTTTACTTGCTCGGGGGGCTTCTCCATGAGCTGGCTGGCGGGGGCCACCTCACCCCGGCCGCCACCTGTGGCGGGTCCTCGAGGCCTCGCTCAGCGCACGCCGGCCGAACTTTGAATCCTTGCAGCCGGCCGAACTACGGTCCATATGCGAGCGCGCGCTCGCCCGCGCGCCGGAGGACCGATTCTCGACCGTGCTTGAGTTTCGCCACGCGATCGAGGAGTTCCTCAACCACCGCCAGAGTGTCCGAACAGCCGAGCGAGCGAGCGAGGCGCACGCGCGCAGCACGAGCCTCGTCGCCCAGCGCGACGAGACCCGCGCGGTGGCCGTCGATCTTTCGGAGCAACGACGGCTAGCTGCGGACAGCTTGCGAAACGTCGAGCGCCTGGCCGACGTGACCGAGTTGAACTCGCTCTTCTCAGAGATCGAGGCCTTGAATCCACCCAAGCCAGCGGACTTCGCCCGGATCGAGACTTGGATCGAACGGGCCCTCGTTCTCAGGGGCCGGGTGCCGATTCATGAGACACGGCTCGAGTCGCTTCGCGGACTGGCGCTGCCTTACTCCCAGAGCGACCGCGAGCAGGATCGGCGCACGAACCTCGAGCTGCGGAGTCGGATTTGGACGCGGGAGTGGGAGGGGGTCTTGTCGACTGCCCTTGAGGACTCCTCGCCCCCGCTCTCTCCCGAGATCCGGTCGTGGGCGAGGAGTCACCTCGCTTGGGCCAGAGATAGAAACGAAGCGGAGGGAGAGGTGCCGCTCGATCGCCGCCACACCTGGCGCTTCGCTCGGCCCGCCCTGAGTTGGGAGCACGATCAGTTGAGCCGGCTCCTGCGCCAGGCCGGGGACCTCTCGGATTCGGATCATTGGTCAACCCTGAACCACGCTCGGCGGCTGCTCGAGGTGGCTCGCGTGGTACTCGCCGCGTCCCAGCCCGTCGTCTGGAAGGACGCAATCGCGGCGATCGAAGAGTCGCCGCGCTACGGGGGCCTCAAGATCTCACCCCAGGATGGCCTGACACCGCTCGGGGAGGATCCGGGCAGCGGCTTGTGGGAGTTTGGAGTCGTGCTTCCACGTCTCGACGAGCCCCAAAAGCGACGTCCGGACGGGACCTTCGACCTGCCGACTTGGTGCACCGTCGTGCTCGTGTTGCTCCCTGGCGGCAGCTTTGAAATGGGCAGCAGCGATCGCGAGGAGGACGGGCCCCCTCACGAGGTGAGCCTGGAGCCCTTCTTTATCTCCAGATACGAGGTCACCCAAGGTGCCTGGAAGAAAGTGATCGGCGAGGAGCCTTCGGCCTACACGTTCGGAACTCACTTCGCTGAGGGTGAGGAGGCTGTGACAACGCTCCACCCGGTCGAGAACCTGACTTGGGACGAGGCTCGGGCGGGGGTCCGAAAGCTAGGCCTCAGGCTCCCCACCGAAGCTCAGTGGGAATACGCCGCGCGCGGCGGGACCGCGTCTCCCTGGGCCTGGGGAGACGACTCGAGCCAGGCACTGCGCTACGCCAACCTCCGCGATCGGTCTTACCTCAAGCTGAGCCGGGAGCCGCCTGGCGAGCCAACGGACTGGAGCGACGGGTTCCCCGCCCACGCCGTGGTGGGCTCTTTCGCTCCAAATGCGTTCGGCCTTCATGACGTTCACGGGAACGTCGCCGAGTGGGTCCGCGAGGGGACCTACGCCTATGGGATTCCTCGGCGCGCGTCGGACGGGGAGGGCATCTTGATTTCGACGGCGTTCAAGCTCCATCGCGGCGGCAGCTTCGGTTCGCTGCCCGACGAAGCGCGCCTGGATCGCCGCGCGGCGTCTGTGCGCCGAACCATGAACTCTAGGCTTGGAGTCAGACCTGCCAGACCGCTCGAGGGAGTGTGGGTCCGCAAGGCCGCCGAGGCGGCGCCACCTAATCGAGGCGGTTGACCTTGGCGAGGATCACCTCGTCGAAGTAGTTGGTCCGCATTCCAGCGTCGATCACGAGGTGCTGGGCGTTGATTCCGCTCGAACGGGGCGAGAGCAGGAACGCGACGGCGTCGGCGGCCTCTTGGGTCCCGACGGCCTTCTTGCGGAGCGTGGCCTCCTCCGCGTAGAGGAAGGCCGGAATGTAGTTGGGGATCCCCGCAGACGCGCTCGTCTTGAGGAGCCCCGGGCAGACGGCGTTGAAGCGGACTTGGCGCTTTCCGAAGCTCTTGGCGAGGAACACGACGGACGAGTCGAGGGCGGCTTTGACCGGCGCCATGTAGCCGTAGTTTTGGGCCGCCATTTCGGTGGTCGAGATCGAGATCGTGACGCAGGAGGCCTCGGGCGCGAAGTGGCTCTCGAGGGCGTTGGCGAGAGCAATGAACGAGAAGCAGGAGATGTTGATCGCTTGGAGGAAGTCCTCGCGGACCGTCTCGTGGAAGTCGACCATTCCCTTGCTGTAGTTCGCGAACGCGATCGAGTGGACCAACCCGGCCACGCCGCCAGCGGGTGCCGCGAGCTCGCCGATCGCTGCGGCGGTCGCGTCGATTTCGTCTTGGCGCTCGACGTCGCAGATCAGGAGGGGCTCGCTCGGGATCAGCTTCTTGCGGAGCTGGTCGTAGCGCGCTTGGCTGCGGCAGACCCAGATCACCTGGGCCCCCGCCTCGCGGAGCGTCTTGCCGACGTGGAACGCGACGCTCTTCTTGTTGGCGACGCCGGTCACGACGACGGGCTTGCCCTCGAGCTTGAGGAAGTCAGCGGGCATGGAGCCTCCGCAGGGGAGTGGAGAAGGGGGCTAGCCCTGGGAAAGGGCGCAGGCGAAGCTGCAGGAGACGGCGAGCTTGCCTGAGACCTTGGCCTTGCCCTTGAGGTGAAAGAGCTTCGGGAGCGAGTCTTCGATCTCGACTTCGATCTCGAGCGTGTCGCCGGGGCGGACCATGCGCTTAAAGCGCGTGTCCTTGATCCGGGTCATGACGGGGACGAGGCCCTCGCTCTCGACCGCCTCGCGGGCGCGCGCGCTGAGCAGGATCGCGCCGGTCTGGAAGATCGCCTCGCAGATCAAGACGCCGGGCAAGATCGGCTGGCCGGGATAGTGTCCCCGGAAGACGTCTAGGTCTTCCGCGATCACCTTGCGGGTCCGGATCCGGTCTTCGCTCTGCTCGACGATCTCGTCGACCCACAAGAAAGGGTCGCGGTGGGGGATGGCGGCTTTGACGTCCTCGAGGCTCATGCGGGGGCCCCGACAGTCTCGGTCGCCTTGTTGAGGTCGTAGAGATACTTGTCCGCTTTGTGGGACTGGATCACGCCGTAGTTCACCGTCCCCAGCCAGCCCGACATGATGATCCCGACCGAACCTGCGTGATAGAGCCCGGGGATCTGGTCCTGGAGGCCCATGCTGACCTTGAGGCCCTCGAACTTGGTCCCAAACGAGGCCCCTCCCCAGTGACGGGTGTAGCGCTTGAACGTTCGCGGAGTGCTGGCCTCGGTCCACTCGATCTTGTCGCCGATTCCAGGCAGGTAGTTCCGCTCGAGGCAATCGATCGTCTCGCGGATCAGCTCCTCCTTCTGGGCTTGGTAGTCCTCTTCGTTCTCGAACACCCAGTCCTCCCACCAGGCGTTGGTCGAGCTCACGATCGCGGTCCGGGCGGGCGAGACGTCGGGGCGGATCGAGGGGTAGTAGACCGAGAAGGTCCGGCTCGTGGCGGGCTGAGCGAGGAGCGCCTGGGGGCAGTAGGTGGCGTGGTCCGAGGTGAACAGGAGGTCGCCAATGTCTGGGATCTCGACGCCCTCCATGAGGCCGAGGTAGACCTGGGTCGAGCTGTTGTTGAGCCGGACGGCGTTGGCCTCCTTGACGAACTCGGGCGAGAACTGCTCGTCGCCGACGAGCTGGTGGATCGTCTGGAGCAGGTTCGCGTTGCTGATCACGACCTTGCTGCGGATCTCGCGGTCGTTAACGAGGACGCCCGCCGCCTTGCCGTCCTCGACGAGGACTTTCTTGACGTCGGCCATGATCCGAATGTCGACGCCGTTCTTGATCATCTCGGCGCGCATCAGCCGGATCAGCTTGTCGGTGCCACCTTGGTAGATCCAGCAGCCGTTCGCCATGAAGTTGCTGAACACGATCCCGTAGCTGATCGCGGGGTCGTCAGGTGTCGAGCCGTTGGCGTAGGTGATCGGCTCCATGAGGAAGCGCACGACGTCGTTTCGTCCGGGGAAGTACTTCTCGAACATCTCGCCAGTCGTCATGTCGTTCTGGTCGTAGAAGTTCATTTCGCGCAGGTCGGTAAAGAAGGCCTCGACGACCTCGGCTTCGATCTTGAACTCCTCGACGAGGATCCGAGTGAAGTCTTTGCGGTCGAAGTCGGTCTTGATCTGGTACTGCGGGTTCTCGAACCGGATCCCCTTGACCTGGACGATGTCGTCGGCGATCTCCTTGGTCCAGTAGCGCTTGCAGCTCTTCTTCATTCCGAACGGGAAGCCGTGCAGCGAGATGTCGAAGATCCGCTTGCCTTTGCGGCGGAAGAAGCTGGCCAGGCCGCCGAGCTCGTAGTGGTGCTCGAGAAGGAGCACCGAGTGGCCTTGCTTGGCGAGTTGATTGGCAGACGTCAATCCGCCGAGTCCAGAGCCGATCACGATGACGTCGTAGCTCGACTGGGCACCCTTGAGGTGGTCACGGGGTGGCATATCAGGCTCCTGCTCGGAGGAAGTAGGCGTTCGCGATCGAGATCCCAGACAGCATGGCTCCCACGATCCCGAGGAAGCCTTGGTCGGTGCCTGCAATGAACAGGCCTGCGATCGGTGTGATCCCGCTCTTGAGCTTCTCCGGAGCGCCATAGATCGCGCCGCGCTGATGGCGGGTGAAGTGGAAGATCGTGGTCGGCGTGAACACGTCGTGGACGGTGATGTGGTCCCGCATGCCTCGCTCGCGGAGCGTCGGAATCACCGCCTCCATGGCGTCCAACTGGCCCTGATACCACTTCTCTTTGAGTTCGCCGTAGGGCTCAGGCTTGGCGACCGCCGACCACTTGTCCCAGCTGGCTATGCTCGTCACGCGGAGGACTCCCTCGGGGAGCGGGGTCGCGTGATCGTAGTTGTTCGTGGCGCAGATCACGCCCGAGCGGAGGTCCGCGTAGTCTTCGGCCCGGACGTAGTCGAACGTCTCTTGGCGGTTGAAGAACACGATCGTCTTGTCGGCCCCGAGCTCGCGGGGCTCAATGTCTAGGCAGGCGATCGACTCCATGAAGGTCAGCGCGCCTGCCTCCTTGGGCTCCTCGGTCGAGAGCCCGTCGGTCATGGCCCAGGTCTCGGGGACGCCCGCCGTCGAGAGGATCTGGGCGGCCTCGATCACCTCTGCGTGCTCGCTTCTGGGGCGGGGCTTGGTCGAGATCTTGGTCAGGCCGCGCTCGCACTCGAGCTCGACCCCCCAGGCCTTGCCCTCCTTGGTCAGGATCTTGGCGACGCCTTGGCTGTAGCGGAGCTCTCCGCCGAGCTCTTTGAACTTCTTGACGAGGAGGTCAATGATGGTCCGCACCCCGCCTTCAGGCCGAGCGAAGCCTTCGCTGAACACGCTCTTCCACATGATGCAGAACTGGCCGAACTCCATTTCGTTCTCGTTCGGCGAGCCGTAGTACATCAGCGGGCAGAAGAGCATTTCGATCAGGAGGGGGTTGCTGAGGTGCTCCTCTAGGATCACGCGCGAGGGGATCGGCTGGGTGTCGAGGGAGGTGTCGTCGTAGGCGAGGACACGCTTGGTGAGGGCGTCGAACCCGTCGATCTGATCGGGGAACGCGCGCCGAACCTCGGCTCGGAGGGTCTCTGTGTCGTTGTCGAAGTCGAGCTGAGCGCTCGGGAAGTGAATCTGGCTCCCGTGCTGTTCACACAGCTGGAGCGAGTCGTAGGGGATTCGCAGCTGGCGGAGGAGCTTGGTCAGGGGCGCGCGCTTGGTGCCCTTGGGCACGAAGTTCGTCATCGCGTGCAGCCCGACGTCGAAGGGGCGCTTGAACTTGTGGTAGTAGCTGTTGAGCCCGCCTGCGACGTAATGGCGCTCGAGGATCAGGACCTTCTTGTCGTACATGGCGAGGCGAATGCCAGCCGCGAGGCCCGACATTCCGGCACCGATAATGATGGCGTCGTAGGCCATGAGAGCCTCCCCCGTTCCGCAAGCCACGCGGGGCACGATCGGGTTCACCCAGGTCACCCCGCTGGCTCACCCGGGACCACGAGGGAAGGAGCGTACCTCGCCTGCGCCCCGTCACGAAGTCTCATGACGGGAAGGAGTTGTGGCACACAGCTCGCCGGCGCGCGTCGAGGGACGCCGCTCCTACGTGGGTCTATGCGGAGGGGTCTTGGGGGAGGGATCCCCCAAGGGAGTCGACTACTTGTCCGCGAGCATTGGCCCGAGGAACTCGACGCAAGAGTCGAGGCTCGCGAGCTTCGGATAGTCCTCCTCGGGGACCTCGATGCCGAAGCGCTTGCGCAGCTCCATCACGATGTCGAGGAAGTCCATCGAATCGAGGTCAAGCTGGTCCCTGAGCTTGACGTCCGACTTGATGTCGGTGGTGTCCTCGTCAGGCGCGATCGTGTTGATGATGTCAATGATGACGCCGGGGATCTCGGTCGCTTGCACGGCGGTTCTCCTGGTGCGTTACTCGGCGAACTTCGCCACGATGACGGCGGAGTTGATGCCGAGCATGCCGAAGCTGCTGTTCAAAATGACGTCGACCTTGTCGACCTGTTTGGGCTCATTGAGCACCAGGCCAGGAAGGTCGCACTCTGGGTCTAGGTCGTCCACGTTGATGGTCGGGTGGACGATGTTGTCCTCGAAGCTGGGCAGGTTTCCCGCCAGTTCGAGGGCGCCGGCCGCGCCCATTGCGTGGCCGATGTAGCTCTTGGTGTTGTTGACGTAGACGCCCTCTGCCTCGCCAAACACCTCGCGGATCGCCGCGCACTCTTTGATATCGCCCTGGCTCGTGGCGGTCGCGTGCGCGTTGACGATGTCGACGTCGCTCGGCTCCATGCCCGCTCGCTTGAGGGCGGCGCGCATGCACTCCGCTTGTCGAATCGGGTTCGGGAGGACGGGATCGGTCGCGTCCGAGTTCATAGCGTAGCCGACGATCTCGCCGAGGATCTTGGCGCCGCGGCCTTGGGCCCGAGCGAGAGTTTCGAGCACGTAGATCGCGCCGCCTTCGCTGACGACGATTCCGTTGCGGGCCTTGTCGAAGGGGCGACTGACGGTGGCCGCGTCTTCGCCAGAGGCGAGGGCACCCTGGGCCTTGAAGCTCGCGAAGATCCCAAACGTCCTGACTGCCTCCGAGACACCACCCGCGAGAGCGATGTCGACTTCTCCGAGAATGATCTGCTGAAGGCCCTGGATCAGGCCTGCGTTGCCGGCCGCGCAGGCCGCGCCGATCGTGTAGTGGGGCCCCGAGATCTTGAGGTTGATCGTGATTTCGCCGGCTGGGTTGTTGGCGACGGTGCGGGGGTTGTGGTGGTGAGACCAGAAGCGGACGTCGGACTTGTACTCCGTCGTCAGCGAGTGGACTTCGTTCTCGGTTTCGACGTTGCCGTGCTCGGTGATGCCTATGTAGACCCCGATTCGAGTCCGGTCGACGGTCTCAAGATCGATCCCGGCAGCAGCGAGGGCCTCGTGGGCGCAGTAGATCGAGATCGATCCGGCGCGAGTTCCGCGCCGAACTTCCTTCTTCTTCTGGTACTTGTTCGCGTCGAAGTGGCAGAGACCGGCAAAGGTCTTGCCCACGTATCGGATCTCGTACGGTTGGACTCCCGACCGCTTCTCCAAGAGGGCCCGGCGAAAGTCAGCCAGGTTGTCCCCATTGGGTGCAGTCAGGCCAATGCCTGTGATCACGATGCGTTGATTTGGGTCCTTCATTGCCTTCCTCAGCGGATGTCGGGCGGACATTAACACATGCAGGGGGAGGCCACGGGAATCAAGGGAATGCGGGGACCTTTCCGTCCGTTGGGGTCTCCGATCTCGTTGCTACGAATGGGGTTAAGGCTCGTCTCGGGAGGCATGGGAGGGCGCAGGGGAGGGGGTCAGCGGAGCGGGCGGG
>JAESQQ010000399.1 GCA_016765095.1 Planctomycetota bacterium
CCCCGCCTCGCGCAGCGCGGCCGCCTCGGCGGGAGTCCGCGCCAGACCGACTTCTTTGGCCAGGCGGCGAAAGGTCTCGTGCATCAGTCGAATCGTGCCCCGCGCGTGGCGGAATCGGACTTGGCCTCGGACCCAAGGTGGGATCACGACCCCGAATCCCTGTAGGTTGACTCCGCCTTCTCGGAGGCGAGGGAGGTCGCAGTGCTTGCGGAGGGGGTTCCAAAAGCGGGGGGGCTTGTGGCGTCGGCCGAGGTCGCAGCCGACGTAGCGAACCGCAATAAACGTGTCGGCGTGCAAGTCGCAGACGACCGAGGCTGAGTGCAGGCGCAGCGCTCGCTCGCGGACTTCCGCTGAGTACGTCGAGAGCGCTGCTTTCATCTAGCCCTCGGGTTGGCCGTTTAGGCGCCGTGATCGCACCACGTCACGGTCCTCGCGCTAGCGCGCGATCTTGGTCGACTTGCCTGTGAGCGGCTTGCGGTACTCGTCGAGGTAGGCCTGCTCTTGGCCGGGCTTGAAGCCAGGGGGGAGATACCACACGACGTAGTCGCCCGGATAGACGCCCTTCTTGAGCCCGCGCATGTCCATGTGAAAGCCCTGGTAGCCAAAGGCTCCCTTTTGAAACTCAAGGCCTTCCTCGTCCTCATGACGTGTGTAGTTGGCGTCGTCTATGTAGACCAGCTTGCTCCTCTTCTTCTTGCGGAGGAAGTCGGGGACCACGAACTTGCTGAGCATTCCGCCGTTCTTGCTGTAAACGCAGTTCCAGTCGGGATAGGCCATGTCGAGACGTTTTTCGGCGGCAGAGGTCTTGCCGTCGATCACGACCGGCGTCTTGTTGTGACTGTTGAAGAACTTGAACCCCTTGTGGTTGTCCTTGTGGAGATCGACACAGAGCGTGTAGCTCGAGTCGTCGGACTCGTCGAGGTTGACGGGGCAGTTGGCGTTGGTTGGCATCGACATCTTGTTGCGCCACAAGATCAAGTAGCTGTTGGGCGCCTTGACCCAATACCCGAGCGCGAGCCGGACGGCGAGTTGGTTCTCGGCTATGACTCGCAACGGTCCGTCGATCACGCCGCCAATGTCGACGGTGATGTCGTTGCTCTGACGGACGAGCGTGATCCACATGAAGCTCACCACGGCGCGGACTTGGGTCGAGTCGAGCAGGTTGGGCGTCCCGCGAAAGTCGCGGGTCATAGACGGCCCCATCCCAAGGAAAGTCGCTCGGACCGCGTTCTGGCGGGAGCGGTCGTTGTTGTACATGAACGTCTCGCCGAACCAGTAGTAGGTCTCCTCGCCGTTCTTGTGGCGCTTGATCCGCAGCTCGGTGAAGTCCTCAGCCGTTCGACCGGGCACGATCTGGGGCGGGAAGGTGAATACATAGAGCCAAGCCTTGCCCTTGGTGATGGGGTCTGTGATCTCGACCTCCTGAAACCCCATGGCTCCCACGACCATAGCGATATGAATCGGGAGCGCGCGGTCCCCCAAGTCGCGGGCCAAGACGACGAGCTCGTCGTTGCCGTCCATCTTGCCCCGGTCGAAGTCGACTCGGCGGCGGTCCTTTGCGCCCCCCGTCCAGCAGAAGGTCCCGGTCTGGTCGCGCTCGTCGATCTGGAACGTGATCGGGCGGAGGAATCCGCTGTGAAGCGCGTAGACCCGCAGCTGGGAGATGTGGGCTCCCTTCGCCTTGCCAAGGGCGGCGCCCAACAGGACGACTGTGTCGACCGAGCGAGTCAAGGTCCGAGGGGCCTTCTTCGAGCTCGGTTGAGCGTCTGCCGGCAACGCGGCAGCGCAGAGGAGAAGAACGACGAGGATGGGAGCGAGACGCACGAGACCTCCGCAGGGCTTGGCTTCCAGCACGGGGCGATAGCTTACTGCGATTCGGGGACTCCGAGTGCTATCGGTATCGCTGTGACGTCGCGGAGCGTCTCGCATTCGAGGAGGCTGCCCAGCCCCCTGAGTTGGCGGGGCCTAGCTCCCAGGAGCGCACACAGACGCTAAGAAGCGCTCGATGGCGTATGTGCTCAGCTGACCGCTGGGCCCGGCCAAGTTGGCGTCGCAGCCATGAGTCGCCCAGGGGAGCGCCAGGTGGAGGTGGGCCACGCCGAGTTCGGTCAAGCGCTCGGAGAGGAGTTCGCTCTGGCGTTGGAACACGAGTTCGTCGCGCGCGCCGTGCACGAGCAGGGTCGGGGGGGAGGACGCGTTGGCGAAGGCCAGGGGCGAAGCGTCAGCGTAGAGCTTGGGCTGCTCGCTGGGAGAGCCGCTTAGGAAAGCACTCAAGGTGCCTATGCTGTCGAACACCCACGGGTTGCTTGGGTGCTCGTAGCTCCAAACCATGTCGACCGGTGGGTAGTAGGCGATCACGCCGCGAATCGCCGGGTCGCGCGGCGTATAGCCGGCCAAGAGCGCCAAATGTCCGCCCGCCGATCGACCGAGGAGGACGATTCGCTCGGGATCGAGGCCAAGCGCTGGTCCCTCGCGCTTGACCCAAGCCACCGCGCTCAGCACGTCCTCGTAGGCGGCGGGGAACGGGGACTCTGGCGCGAGTCGGTAGGTGATCGCGACGACTCCGTAGCCGCGGGCGGCGAGGTAGCGGTTGATCGCGGGGAGCTGGGTTTGGTCCCCGCTGTTCCAGGACCCTCCGTGCATCACGATCACGACGGGTCGTGGGGTTGGAGCCTCGCGGAGGTAGACGTCGGCCAACAGCCGCTGGCCTGAAACCTCAGCGCAGGTCCGCTGCGTGACGCTCACCTCTGACGTCTGACCGAGGCCAAACAAGTCACCCATCACCAGCGGAGCGGGTCGCGGGGGGGCCCCCTCGAGGCCGAGCGGGGGGGCCGAACCGAAGGCGGCGGTCACCCGCTCGGGGAGGTCAGCCGCGATCGAACGCGCGCGGAAGAGCGGGGAGCAGAACAGGAGGGTCGCGAGGAGGGCTATGGGAATCGCGACTTGACCGGGGCGATCGCGCCAGCCTGGCAGGGCGAGCGTCACGAGGCACAGGAGCGCGAGCAGGTGGCCCCACTCGGTGGCGGCGATCGCCGGCTTCCAGAAGAACTCGCTCGGAGCTTCGAACACAGCTAGGAGCGACCAGCCAAGCAGGAACACCGCGAGACTGAGTTGGATCCAGCTGAGGAGCACTCGCCCACGTCCCTTTGTAGGAGTCTCGGTTTCGGACACGGGGGGATCATAAGCGCGTTTCAGGCTCCGCGATTGAGCGGGACGATGGGCTCGGGCGCCCAGCGACCCACCGACCTCGCTGGCCCGCCACCGACCTGCTCCTTCACCTTCTAAGTCGCCAACAGGAAAGGACCTAGGCGCCCTGGCCGAGGCGTCGGGCGTCGGGCGGAGCGGGCTTCGCAACGGTCCCCGTAAACGAGTGGAGAGATCACACATGAAGCGACTTCTGACCCTGGCCCTGTTGTGTTCGTTGAGTCTGGCCCTTGGCTGCAACAGCGGGAGTCGATCCAGGAAGGGCGCCAGCACGGCGCCGCCTGCGACGAGCGCGCCCGTGACGACCGCGCTCACGACCGCCCGGACCGCGAGCGCCTCCTTCCCCGAGATCCAAGGCGTTCGCTGGCCGGGCGCCCAGGCTGGCGAGACGATCAACGTGTGGGGCAAGAACTTCCCCGCCAACACCCCGATCCTGATCCGCTTCACCGGTGGGGCCGTCGCGACTGCGACTTGGCGGAGCGAGCGCCAGGTCACCTTCAGCGTCCCCTCGGGTGCTCAAACGGGCACGATTGAGCTCGCAGCTGGGGGCCAAGTCAGCAACGCGTTTCCCTTTGTCCGCTGGGGTCAACCGGCGACGACTGTGGACGACCACGGCGACACGGCGGCCACGGCGACTCCCATGTCCTTGGCCCAACCCCTCTCTGGGCGCGTCGACTTCGCGCGAGACGGGGACTACTTCTCCGTCGCGTTGACGGCTGGGCAGGCCTATTGGATCCACACCCGCGAGCTCAAGGCGGCGATGCACACCCAGATCGAGCTCTTCGACGCCGCGGGCGCGAGCCTGGGACTCAACAAGCGCGCCGACAACCTCGGTTGGGGAGCTGCGATCCTCTACACGCCCGCTGCCACGGACACCTACTACCTCAAGGTCAGCCACTGGCGCTGGACGGCGACGACCGGTGAGTACCAAGTCCTGATCCGCGACGCCGCTCTCCCCCGCTACGTCGCGGGCACCGAGAACACCGCGCCCCAGCCGCTGACGATCACGACTCCAACCACGCCCCAAAGCGGCGAGGTCACGATCTCGTTCCAAGCCAGCGACTTAGACGGCGACGACTTGCACGTGATGCTCAGCTACCGCGTCTACAGCGCCATGGCGACCGAGTTCCTCCCAGCGAGCGTGAGCCCGAGCACCCCCACGAGCGGACTCCAAACCACGATCGCAGGGCCGATCACCTACGCCCTGACCTGGGACAGCCGGGCAGACGTGGGAGCCGCGAGCGGGCGCTACGAGCTCCAGGTGCAGCTCTCCGACGGCAAGATCGTCAGCCACCTGCGGACGACGGCGGCCTTCGACTTGAACAACACTCCAGGTCCTGGGGGCACCTCTGCGGCAGTGAGCGTCACCACGACAGCCAACGCCGCGCCCGTCATGGTCTCGATCTCAACGCCGCGCGCGGCTCAATCTGGGGCGATCGGGTTCCCCTACACCGTCTCCGACGGTGAGTCGGACCCCGTCGAGATCGAGGCCTTCTACATGCTCGACGCGGTCAGCGGCTACAAGCGGGCCACGATCCACGTGACCTCAGACCCGGTCTTGAACGTGGCCACCGACCCGAACGGGCAGCGTTACCTCCTCGTCTGGGACAGCGCCGCGGACACGGGCGCGGTCCAGAATCAGCCCGTCGTGTTCCAACTTCGGGCCCGGGACGCGACGGGAATCAGCTTCGGCCGCGCCAGCGGCAGCTTCCGCGTCACCAACTAGCTACAGCCCGTCCTGAAAGCGCTAGCTGCGTTGCTCGTCGCTCGCGACCCGGAGGTCGCCACGCTCCTCCCGCCTTGCCAGCCCTTCCATGACGGGCTGTAGCCGGGCTTTGGGCTCTCCGCATCCAACCCCGCTACAGCTCGTCTCGGAAGTCCTGGCAAGGCGCGCCGAGGTCCAGCAATCTTGCTGGATTGTGACCGAGGCAGCAACGCAGCCAGGGCTTTCGAGACGAGCTGTAGCTAGCGGGCGAGCTTGGCCTCGAGCTTGACCCGATAGACGCGCGAGATCTCGTCTTCGCTGCCCTGAAGGGCTTTCAGCGTGGCCCGCCAAACCTTGGCGCTCTTGCTCTCGACGCAGTGGTCGAGGGCGCCGTAGGCCGTCCACGTCTCGCCCTTCTCCATAGCCTCCTTGAGACGGACGACCTCGAGGTGAACCTCTGCATGGTTGTGGTCGCCAGCGGCGGGAGCCTGCGAAGACACGGGTGCCACACTCGTCGTTAGGGACGCCGTGCCGAAGTCGTTGCGGCGGCCAGGAGGTTGCGGGGTTGGCTCAGGCTTCTTCTTCGCGCCGTCCTGATCCTGCGTGCTCTGGGCGGATCCGCCAGTCTTTTGAGCCTCGCCAGTCTTTTGAGCCTCGCCAGTCTTTTGAGCCTCGCCAGTCTTTTGAGCCTCGCCAGTCTTTTGAGCCTCGCCAGTCTTGTGAGCCTCGCCACCTTCTCCGCCTCCCCTGCCCCCCTGCTGCGAAAATCCGGGCCCTCCCGTCTCTTCTTTCTTCCGGTCCTCCGCTCCCGAGTCGTCCTTGTCCTTGGGTGCGAGCAGGCCCCTTTTGAGCGCGCGCCGACGGGACGACTCACGTCGATCCACCTCTGCTTGACGCAGTTTTCTGGACGCCAGATCTTTGCTCAGCTCCAACTCCTTGAATCTCAGTACCTCGGCGCCTCGCCTCGAGCTGGACGGCTTCTTCTCGGGGGCGATGCCGCTGCCTGCCGTCTCGTCGCCAGGGAATCGGTCGCCGGCGGGGGAGCGCTTGTTCTTCTTCCTGGTGTCCTTGGACTTCGCCCTGCGTTTCCCACCCCAGCCTTTGCTCGGAGGGCTCTTGGGGGCAGCAGCAGTGCGCGCTTGTGCCGGCAGCTTGCCTTCGCTCTCGCGATTCTCACCCCGATTCGCAACGACCCTCGTGTCCGGCTCCGGGCCTGCGATCGCACGGGCGAGGGCTGCGGCGAACCGGTTGAGGGCATTGAGGACCTCGGACTTGGGGAAGGGCGGGGTCCCGGGAATCTGCTGGATTTCGCCTTTGGCGTTCTCGACTTTCGCGTTGAGGGCGACTTCGCCGTCCGGCGTCACGTAGAAGTTGCCGCCGATCAGCAAGTCGACTTCGAGCGCTTGGGCCAGCTTGCGGCGTTGGGTTGCGTCAGTCAGGTCCAGGCCCTTGGCCGCCTCGCTCACGTCCGCGGGAGCCTTGACCTGGATCGCGTCTGGGTGCTGGCTCAGCTGGCTGACCAGGAAGTCAGGCAGCGCGCGCTCAAGCCAGGCGAAGTCCTTGGCCTCGGCCTGGTTCGCCCAGGGGATCACGGCGACCCGAAGGGGGCGCTGAACCGCCGGCTGAGCGGGTGTCCCCCCGTTGCCTCCGGCCTGCTGGGGGCCGCGAAGCCGGTTCACTCCGATCGCTATGACCACGCAGAACAAGACGGCGGCCAGGACCGCCAACACTTGCTGGGCCATGCGGAAGGTGTCTGCGGCGCTCTTGGGGGCGACCTCGGGCTGGAGGGGAGTCGCGCTGGTGGTCTCTTGAAAGGGGAGCGTTCGAGACGAGTCGCTGGCAGGAGTCTGGATCGTCCGCGAGTCGGCACCGACGACCGGGACGAGCTTGTAGGGGTCCATGTCCTCGCTGACCTCGGGGAGGCCCTGGAGGACCTTGTCGAGGTCGGCCGCGAGAACCGCGCCGTCGGTGTAACGGTTTGCCGGCTCCTTCTCGAGGAGGCAGCCGATCAGGGCGACGAGGGAAGGCGGCAGCTCCGGGCAATACTCGGCCAGGGGAGCTGGAGCCTCCATCAGGATCTTCTTGAACAAGGTCAGGGGAGTCGGAGCCTCGTAGGGAGGGCGTCCCGCCAGGAGCTCGTAGAGCACCACGCCGAGCGAGTAGAGATCGCTCGCGGGGGTCAGTTCGTCGGCGTTGCACTGCTCAGGCGACGCATACTGGGGCGTCCCGAGGAACACACCCGTCTCGGTGATCCGCTGGTCGCCGGCGCGGGCGAGCCCGAAGTCCGCGAGCTTGGGAATCCCCTTGTCGGAGATCAGGATGTTCTCGGGCTTGATATCGCGGTGGATCACGCCTTGTTCGTGGGCCACGGCTAGGCCCAGCGAAATGTCGCGGATCAGCTCGCAGGCGCGGCGGGGCGGAAAGGGGCGCTGGGCCTTGTAGAGCTCGAACAGGCTGCAGCCCGTGACCAGCTCGAGGGCCATGTAGGCAATTCCGTCGTCATAGCCGGCGCCGTAGATCTGCACGACGTTGGTGTGGTTGAGCTTCGCCGCGGTGCGGGCCTCGCGAACGAAGCGCTCGACGAATTCGTCGTCGGCGGCCAGCCGGGTGTGGAGGACCTTGATCGCGACGGCGCGGTCGAGCGCCTTGTCCCGACCGTGAAACACGGCGCCCATGCCGCCTTCGCCCAGGAGCTTGCCGACTTCGAACGCACCGAGGGTCCGGCCCTCGATCGCTGGGGTTTGTTCGCTCGTGCTCACGTAGCTCCCCTTCGTCGGCTGTTGCTGCCGTTTGGGGCTCGTCGTCTTGGTCTTGGAGTTTAGCACTTAGGCTCCCGAGCGCTCCGCGAGTAGGTTTCCCTGCTCTTGGAAGGCTGTCACAACCTAGACGCTCAAAGTGGGGGTAGAGATCCCAGACTCCTTTGACTCGGCGCCTAGACGACGTAGAATTCGCGCCCTTCTGACCCTTTATCTCCTGACAGCATAAGGACCTGGGATGGCCAGCCCCCAGACACCCGCGAGCGGCGAAGGGATGATGCCCCTCGCCGAATTCGAGGCGCTTGAGCCTGCCGTGGCACCTCCAGTGGAGGAGTCGCCGGACCAGGACGAGCCCTTAACCCGTGTCAGCGATCAGCGCCTGGCGGAACTCAAGGCAAAGGCGAGAACAATGATCGAAGAGCGACTGCGCGCGAAGCGCAAGCAACGCCGGCTCATGCGCGGAGGCCAAGAATGGTGAGCGCGAATCGGCTCTCCTGGGCGGCGCTGGTCCTCGCGCTCGGGATTTCAGTCTCAGGTTGCTCGATCGAGAAAATGGCCGTCGACAACATGCTCCCGTTGCTCAGAAAGACGAACGACGATTTCAACCGGACGACGGTCGTGGCCTACGCCCAGCAAGCTGGGCCGGGCCTGATCGCCCTCATCAATGGCCTCGTCTACGGCAGCCCGGAGAACGCAGAGCTGCGCCTCCTCCAGGCCGAGCTCAACTTCTCCTACGCGTTCGCGTTCCTCGAGATCGAAAACCCCCCGTGGGCAATCGAGATGTACCAGCGGTCTCAAATGGCCGCCCTGATCGCGCTCGAGCAAGAGGACGAAGACCTCGCCGCCGGGCTCGAGTCCTCCACGTTCAACGTGGTCGAGGCTCTCAGCGAGCACTGTGACGAGTGCACGACGCCCAAGGAAGGCGCCTGGCCCACGCCCTGTCCCGACGCGGGAGACGACTTCGACGCCTTGCCGGCGCTCTTTTGGTGGGCCTTCGCCCGCGGAGCCGAGATCAACCTGCGCCGAGGCGAGCCCGGAGAAGTCGCGACCCTACCCCGAGTCGAAGCCGTCATGCAGTGGGTCCTGCGCCACGACCCGGGGTACTTCAACGCCGGGCCCCACTTGTTCTTCGGAATGCGCTATCTGTCCCTGCCCGCCAGCTTGGGAGGGGAGCCAGAGAAGGGGCTCAAGCACTTTCGGGAGGTCAATCGGATCACCAAGGACAAGAACCTCCTCGTGAAGCTCCTCGAAGCCCAGTTCTACGCCCCAACGCTGGCTGCGGCCCCGGCCGGCGCCTCGATCAAGGACGTTCTGGCAGCCCAGAACAGGGCCTGGGAGGCCTTCTACGGCGGCTTGACGGCGATTCTCGAGGCCCCCGCCGATCTCTGGCCCGAGCAGGCCGTTTTCAACGCCCTCGCCAAGTCTCGCGCCAAGGCCCTCCTCGCCGATCCTGAGGCCAACAACGTGATTCCTCCCGAGGGGGCCGAGAATCCCCACCGATCCGGTGGCGGAGGCGGTGGCGACTGGGGCGGCACAGGCGACGACGACGACGACGACGGCTGGGGCGACTGATTTGTGGGGCTTTCGGCCCCGATCCTGAATAGAGCCGGGCCGCGAGACCACGAATCAGCGCCGGGCACACATGGAGCAAGTGAAACATGACCAAGCTGAGCGCTTTGATCCTCTCCCTCGGGCTGGCAGCCGCCGCGCCCGTCGCGGCGCAAGAGGTCAAGATCCGGATCGCGACCCAAGCCCCCGAAGGGACGGTGTGGCTGGACGCAATCAAAGACATCCAGAAGACCGTGGCCAAGGGCACTAAGAACCGCGTCAAGTTCGAGATCTTCCCCAACGGGACGCAGGGCGACGAGAAGGCCGTCATTGAGCGAATGGACGTCGGCGTGATCCACGGCGGCTTGTTCACCGGGATCGGCCTCGGCGAGATCCTGCCCAAGATTCGAATCCTCGAGGTCCCCTTCCTCTACGAATCCACCGAAGAGATCGACGCCGTCAAGTACGCCCTCGAAGACGAGTTCGTCAAGGGCTTCGAGGAGAAGGGCTTCACCTTCCTCGGCTGGGCCGAAGTTGGTTGGGCCTACATTTTCAGCAACAAGAAGGCCAAGACCCTCCCCGAGCTCCGGAAGCGAAAGATCTGGGTTTGGCAGGGCGACCCCCTCGCGGAGCGAACCTTCAAGGTCTACGGGCTCTCGGGCGTTCCGCTCCCCCTGACCGACGTCCTGACCTCGCTCCAGACCGGCATGATCGACTCGGTCTACAACAGCCCCTACGGCCTGGTCGGCCTCCAGTGGCACCGCAAGGTGAAATACATGAGCCGAATGACCGTGGGTCACGGTACGGGCGCGCTCTTGGTCTCGACCAAGCAGTGGAAGAAGATCCGTCCCAAGTGGCGGGGTCGGATTCAGAAGGCCGCCCGCAAGCGCCTCGATAGGCTCTTGGTGGAGGTCCGCGAGAAGAACGAAGAGACGATCACCGAGCTCGAGCAAGCGGGCACGACGGTGATTCCGCTCTCGAAAGACGAGATCCCGACCTACAAGAAGCTCGGCGCCGAGGTCGCCGATTCGCTCTGTGGGACGCTCTGGTCGAAGGAGCTCCTGGCCAAGGTCCGAGGGATCATAGCCGCCGAGCGTGCCAAGAAGAAGAAGGCCGATTAGGCCTCCCTCTCCGAGCTCCAGTGAACGAATCCCACCCTCACGTGTTGCGCGTTTGCCGCAAGATCGACCGCTCTATTCAGCAGGTCGAGGTCTGGGTGTGCCTCGTCGCATTGGCGATCATGGTCCTGTTGGCCTTCGCGCAAGTCCTCCTGCGACAAACCTCAGGGGCCTCCTTCGGCCCGATCTCATTCCCTCAACCAGTCGCTTGGTTCGACAACATCGCTCGTCACATGGTGATCTGGGTCGGAGTCTTGGGAGCCAGCCTCGCGACCGCTGAGGGCCGCCACATTTCGATCGAAGCCATTCCCAAGCTGCTCGGCCCAACGGCGCGACGGCGGGTTGACGTCGTGGTCAACGGATCGGCCGCGCTCGCCTGCGGGGTGCTGGTCGTCCTGGCGGGGTTCTACCTCTCGCGGGTCCAGATCCCCAACGAAGCCCACTTGTTCATCATCGAGGCCCTCGATCTCAAGGTCTACCGGTGGCCACTCCTGATGGTCGTGCCGGTCGGGCTAGCGCTCATGACCTGGAGGTTCGCGCTCCGGGTCGCCGAGGCGCTCGTGCTCAACGACGAGGACTACGCAGAGCTTCGCGCTGAAGACGAGGACGACGAGCCGCAGGGGGACGGAGGGGGCCCCGAGAAGGAAAAGCACGAGCAAGCCCCCTCGGCTGGCGACCCCACGGCGGTCGCGGAGGCGCGCAAGGCGCTCTCGAGCAGCTCCTGGGACGAGCGCTCGGACGGCGCGCCCCCTCCCCCAACCCGCGCTGGCTCGGATCTCGCCGACGTCGACGACCTCGGCGACGACAGCGAAGAGGGGAGCCCGCTCGGACCGGCTTCCGCAGGCGACGGACGCCAACGCCCAGCGCACGTGCCCTCGCTCCGCTCGACGGACGAGATCCCGATCTACACCGACATCTCGGACACTGAAGATCTCCGCGAGCCGGAAGTTAGGGTCGGCGTCCGCGTCGTCGACAGCAGCGACGAGCTGGGCGCGGTCTACGGAATGGAAGATCTCGTCGGCGACACCCCTGCTGAGACAGGGCCCGAGGACGAAGCGGCCATGGCTCGCAGCACGGACCGCATGGCGCTCGAGCCGCTCCCTGGGGACTCTGCTCCCTTGGGCTTGGGCGAAGCCGTGACCGATCGGCTCGCCCGGACCGAATTCCCAGACGTCGCCGAGTCCGACGCCGGGCCGATCCAGCCAGCAGAGACGCCTGCTGCGGACATGCCAGCCGCGGACACGGAGACGCCAGCCGCGGGGACGCCAGCCGCGGACTCGGAGACGCCAGCTGCGGACACGCCGGCGGACGAAGGGGGGGACTCGTGAGCGAGGAGCGCCCAGCCTGGATGGATCTCCTCAAGCGACGAGGGCTCTCGCTCAAGGCGCCACTCCCCTGGCGGACTCGGATCGGAGCCCTGCTCGCGACTCTGGCGCTCCTCGCCGTCGCCTGCACGAGCGAGCCTCCCAAACCGCTGCTCGCCATAGGCGAAGCCGGGACGGTCACGATCCTGAGCCTCGACCCAGGCTCGGTCTCGCCGGCGGGCGACGAGGACGTCAAGATCACCGGCACTGGGTTCTCCAAGGGAATGGTCGTGTGGGTCGGCTCGATCCTGATTCGGGAGACGACGGTCTCGCCCGACGGGAAGGAGCTCACCTTCTTGGCGCCCTCCACCAAGGCGGGGATCCAGCTCGACCTCGGCGTCGGAACCCTCGGCAAAAAGGAGAAGCCCGAGCGCAGGATCGTCGCTAAGGGCGCCTACAAGACCGGTGGAGTCTCCGCTCCTTGGGTAGCCGCGATCGCAGTCGCGTTGGCCGTCTTGGCGCTGCTCGGGACCCCGCTCTTTGTCGTGATCGCAATGGTGACGTGCTTGGGCCTGTTCCTCGAAGCCCAACTCAAGCCTGACCTCGGGTTCTTCACGAGCGGGCCCAAGGCCGGCGTCGGCACGAACCTCTACATCTCTTGGCTGGGACCCATGGGGGACTCGCCGCTCTTCATTGCGATTCCGCTGTTCACGTTCGCGGGCACCCTGATGAGCGAGTCACAGGCGCCGACTCGTCTGATCAACCTCTGTCGAGCGCTTCTTGGTTGGCTCCCGGGCGGGTTGGCGGTCGTGACCCTGACCGCGTGCTGCTTCTTCACCGCCTTCACCGGCGCCTCGGGAGTCACGATCATTGCCCTCGGCGGGCTCTTGTTCCCGATCCTGCTCCGGGAGAAATACCCCGAGCGCTTCAGCCTGGGGCTCCTCACGACGGGCGGCAGCCTAGGGCTCCTCTTTCCGCCCTCGCTCCCCGTGATCGTCTACGGCCTCGTCGCGCGGGTCGATATAGGGCGCTTGTTCGTGGCAGCGATCATTCCAGGGATCATCTTGGTCGGGTTCCTGATCGTGACCAGCTTCGCAGTCGCGATCAAGAGCAAGGTCCCCCGCCACCCCTTCACCTTTCCCGAACTCTGGGAGGCCTTGAAGGGCGCGGCCTGGGAGCTGCCGCTCCCGATCATCGTGGTCGGCGGGATCTACTCTGGGCTCGTGACTGCGGCTGAAGCCTCGGCCCTGACCGCGGCCTACGTCCTGTTCACGACGGTCGGCGTCTACAAGGACGTCGAGTTCCGCGATCTGCTCCCCGTCGTCAAGAAGACCGCGGTCTTGGTCGGGGCGATCCTCATGATCATGGGCGCCGCGCTCGGCTTCACGGACTGGCTGACCCTGGAGCGAGTCCCCCAGCGGATCCTTGAGGTGATGGCCGGGGTGACCGACTGGTGCACCCTCGTCACGGGCCTGCCCTACCAGATCACGTTCCTGATCATGCTGAACATCTTCCTGCTGATCGTGGGCTGCATGATGGATATTTTCAGCGCGACCCTCGTCGTCGTGCCACTCATTACCCCCGTGGCCCACGAGTTTGGAATCGATCCCTACCACCTGGCGGTCGTGTTCCTGGTCAACCTCGAGATCGGCTACTCGACGCCCCCCGTCGGAATCAACCTGTTCATTGCCTCCCTGCGCTTTCGAAGACCCGTGTTTGCGCTCTATCGTGCCTCGATCTTGTTCATAGCCGTCCTGATGGCCGCGTTGATGCTGATCACCTACATCCCCGCGCTCTCGCTCGGGTTCTTTGACAACCTGCCGACCGTCGAGCTTCAAGCGCCGATCGGGATCGACCTCGAACGGGACGGAAAGACCGTTCGTCGCGTGCACGCCGAGAGCTGGGCGGCCAAGAACGGGATCCGCAAGGGCGACGTGTTCCAAGAGCTCGTGCTCGACCCCCCCACGGGAGCAGGAACGGCGACGACACCCACCGGCGCGCCCCGTGAGCGGCGTCCGCTGACCAAGAAGTCGCTTCGAATCGAGCTGAACGGGCTCGAGGCTCCGGGGACGTTGATCGTCAAGCGGGCTGGCAGAATCGTTGAGCTGAAGATCGATCCAGCCGGGCGCTCAGCAGGCAAGAGGCTCGTGCTGCGGGCCGGCGAGGCGGGCCTCTTGCACGCCAAGGCCGAGCTTGGAACCGCGGACCTCAGCGAGGCCCTCGCGCGGCGCAAGCGCGCCTTGGCCGCGCTCCGAGCCGCCGAAAAGCGCCTCGACGCCAACTTCGACGACCTGGACGAGGCCTGCAAGGCAGCCGAGGAGGCCCTCGACGAGGCCAAGGGTCAGGACCGCGTAGCGGCCAAGGAGCTCCTCGAAGCGCTCAAGGCCAAGCGGGCTCCTCTCGACCCACTCGACGCAGAAATGAGCGCAGCCCGGACTCTGGTGGACGACCTCCAAGGCATGGATCGGACCCTCAAGTGGCGATCTCGCCTCGACGGAGAGACGTTCATGGGGCCCTACGTGGACCTCAGCAAGCTGGCTCCAGGCGACTACGTGCTGAGCGCGACGATCGAAGACAAGCGTCGTCACGTGGCGCAGTCAGTGGTCCGGGTCAAGATCCTTCCTCCCGAGAAGGGAAGTGAGCGCCCCAAGAGCACTCCCAAGCCAAGCTCGACGCCCGGCGACGAGGGCGGCTGGGGTGACGACGACGACGACGACGACGACGGCGCTTGGGGTGACGACGACGACGACGACGAGAAGACCGCAGAAGACGGCTCCTGGGGCGACGACGACGACGACGACGCGAAGACCGAGAAGTAGGCAAGCATGAGCGACGAACCAAGACTGACGAAGAAGGAGAAGAAGGCCGGCACGCCGGGCGCTCCGGCCACACCGGGCGCCCCGGCGACCCCCGCCAGCGACGACTCTGGCCAGCCCGGCTTCATGGGCTACCTCGTCGGTGGGGTGATGGGCCTCCTGCTCCTCCTCGTGCTCTGGAAAGGCTTCGCGGTCGGGACCACCGGGATGCCGCCCGAGGAGCTGCCGCACTTGGTCGTCATGGCCGAGTTCGCGGACTTGGGCGACGCTACCGTTCGGAGCGATCTAGCCCGCCTCCAAGCCGGCCTCAAGTCGATCTCGGACCCCGCACCCGAGATCCTGGGCCCGCTTAGTTCGCCTGTGCTCCTGACCAACCCGACTGCGGGACAAGATCCCATAGCCAAGGAGCTCGACGTCCTGACCAAGGAGGAGTTCGAGTCGGCGCGTCCCTACTTCAACGTCGGCGGTTGGTGGACCCCGAGGATCTTCAACACAGCGCTGACGCGAGCCTGCTTCCGCGCGGGTCCGAGCGTCGGGTCCCGGTTCGCCCCGGGCTCACGCTCTCGCCTCGAGACGCTCCTGGCCTCCTTCAAGGGCTCGTCGCTCAAGCTACGGGCCTACAGCCACGACCTTCGCTTCCTCGAGCCCGCCGATCGCGACGCCATTAACCAGGACTTCGGCGTTCAAACCGCCAACTCCAGGGCGAAGCTCGCCGCCGGCAAGTCTTGCCGAACCGATCCCAAGCCCCTCCTCGAGCTCAGCAACAAGCTCGACGGGATCGAACACGAGCACATCAGGAGTTCGGTCACGGTGGTCAACTTCTGGAGATACGCGCTGGCGGTCGGGGCCGCCTCCCCGGACTACCAATTGACCGAGATCACCGACCCCCAGAAGGCGATCCTGGAGCGACTCCAGAAGCTCGGCCGAGCGGACGACATGATCAGTTCAAACGGGGAAGCCGCCCTCGTGTTTGTGTCGACGGTGGCCGAGGCCAAGGACAACGCGATGGTTGCCTACTTCGTCTCCGGGAACGTCCGGGCGGGCGGATTCGTACTCCACCCCTTCCGCAAGCGGTAGCTACTACCCGTTGCTGGGCCGGGCCTTAGGTTCAGCCCAGAGGAGCCTCCTCTCGGGCTGGAAAGCTCTAGAATTGGCACTCGCGGGGTGCGCCCGCCTGGAGTCGTGGTGGACGAAGAGAGGTTTGGGCTAGGGTTCGTCAGTGGTCAGCTTGCTGGCCAGGTGGCGGAGTTGCCCGAGAACGCCGAGGTTGGCCAGAGCGCGGACTCCGGAGTCTGTGTCGCCGATCCCGCCCTCGCTCCTCGCCACGCTCAGATCTACTTTCACGAGGGCGCAGGCTTTCTGCTCGACCTCCACTCTCACGGAGGGACCTTCCTCGACGGGGCCCCCGTCGTGCCGGGAACACCCGTCCCGCTCCGCCCGGGGACGCTGGTGCGGTTCGGAGAGACGGGGCCGGTCGCCCTCTTTCACTCCCTGCCGGTCTTGTATGGCGGAAACCAACAGGAGCTCGTGCTCGAGCGGACCGACCAACCGAAGACTTGGAGCCTAAGCGGCCCGGTCACGGTCGGAAGGAGCGAGACCTGCGAGATTCAGCTCGAGTCGGCCGACGTGCTCGCCTCAAGCGAACACCTCCACCTCCTCCCCGCCTTTGGGCACTTGATCGCGACCGATCTGGGGAGCGTGAACGGAACCTGGAGCGAGGCCGGGCGCCTGGTTCAGACAGCCATTGCACCGGGCCAAGGAATCGTGCTCGGCGGGGAAGGCGGGCCGAGCCTGCGGCTGCAGGACTCCCACCCCCTGCCCAAGCCTCCCCAGGCTCCGCCGGAGGCTGCTCTGGCCTCTTCGCTCACCTCGGGGACCGGGCGGCCCGCGCTGATCCCCCAGCTGTTCGTGCTCGAGCTGAGCGCAGGCGAACAGAGCGCCACAGTGCTCGTGGCAGCGAAATCCGAGGTCACCTTTGGGAGCTTCGCTGGGATCAACGACTTCGAAACGATCTGCTTCCCGCGTGACTTAGAGGACGAATCGGACGCCATGGAGCGCTCCGAGGCGATCGGGCCCCAGCACGGAGTGCTCCTCCTGGGAGAGACCGGCGTCGCGGTTCGGGACGAGGGCTACGCGTCGACCCGCCTCGACGGGGTCAAGCTCGGAGCCCACGACCTCACTCCCCTCCCAGACGCCTTCCACCTCGACCTCGGCGACGGAGCCCTCGGGTTGCGGGGACGGCTCTTCAAACACCCCGGCCTCGAGCCTCGCTCCCCCGCGTTCGGCGTCGAGCACAACCACCCGGTCGAGTGTCTAACCCTCGAGCGAATGGGCGACACGCCCAACTCACGGCTCTACATGCTCCTCGTGCGCCAAGCCGCCATCGGTTCCTCGGACGACGCCGCGATTCGAGTCCAGGCCCCAGGCGTCGGCTCCCTGCACGCGCTCCTCTACCTCCAAGAGGAGTCGCTTTGGATCACCCAGCTCGGCCCAGACCCCGTCGCCGTCGACGGCGTCCCCCTCGCGCCTCAAACCACCGTCTCGCTCGGCCTCCGGAGCGAGGTCTACCTGGGCACGGTCCGCCTCAAGATCCGCGAACTCCGCTGAGAGTTAGGGCGCCGGGCGTTCGAAGAGGGGCTTCAACACCGCGCGCTTGGCGGGCTTGAAGAGTTCGCGCTCTCCCATCATGTCAATGAAGGCGCGCACGAGCTCCTTGTCCCACCAACCTCGCTCGGACTCCTCGCGGAGGATTTTGTAGCAGGTCTCAAGCGGGAAGGCTGGCTTGTAGGCCCGCGCGGTGGCGAGGGCGTCGAACACGTCGCAGATCGTGGTGATCCGAGTGGTCAGTGGGATCTCGCCGCTCGTGAGGGAGTCGGGATAGCCCGAGCCGTCGAGACGCTCGTGGTGGTTGCGAATGCAGTGGAGCGTCGCGTCGCCGAGGGACTTGAGGTGGCGGCAGATCTCCCAGCCAGCGACGGGGTGACGTTTGATCACCTCGAACTCGTCGCGGGTCAGGGGGCCAGGCTTGTTGAGGATCGCGTCGGGGCAACCGATCTTGCCGACGTCGTGGAGGAGACCCCCGGTCTGAACCGCCAGGATGTCGGTCTGGGAAAGCCCGAGGTGCTCCGCCAAGCTGCGGGAGAACATTCCCACCCGCTCGCCATGTCCCTCGGTGTAGCTGTCCTTCTGTTCGATCGCGGTCGCGAGCGCAAAGACCACGTTTTGGGCGCTCTCGAGTTCGAGGGTCAGGCTCCGATTACGAACCAAGCCTCGGATTCGGGCGATGACCTCGAGTGGATTGACCGGCTTGGTCAGAATGTCATCCGCGCCCGCGTCGAGGGCGTCGAGCCTCTGCTGGAGCTCAGCGAGGCCGGTCACGACGACGATCGGGATGAAGCGAGTTGCGTGGCTGGCTTTGAGGCGTCTGCAGACCTCGTAGCCATCCATTTTGGGCAGGAGGAGGTCGCATATCACCAGATCGGGCGGGTCGTCGTTGACTGAGGCCAACGCGTCTTCACCGGTTTCGACGATCTGAACGCTGTATCCCTCTTGCTCGAGCAACTCGCGCAGCATCATTTGGCTGCTGCGCTCGTCTTCGATCACGAGGACGGTGGTGGCCATGGAGTCTCCTGGACGATCCAAGGGAAGCCTAACCATCGCAGGCCGCCCTTTCAAAGCAGCCCGTAGACGTAATTCGTTGCCCCACCTGATTCGAGGGCCCCCAGGAAGGGCGGAGGCCAAGCCCCAGGCGCGATCCGCCCCGCCGCCCCCGTCCCGGGGAGAGGTTTTTACGGGTTTGGGCAGCCCCCAGGCGATTCGTCCCGTCGAACAAGTCGCGTGGGCAAGATTTTCCCCTTCGTCTCGCGAGCTTCGGACGCATCTGAACGCGCAACCGAAACGCAAGGACTTGCGCCGTTGGTCAGCGGGGTGCCTAGAGACGGTCAGAAGGAAAGGAAGACCCTCATGACCCACACCACCACGCTCTCAACCATCGTTCTCGCTGTCCTCACAGCGACCCTCAGCGCAGGCTGCAACAGCGGCAGCCGCGAGGGGGGAAGCGCGTTTCGCCACCCTCGCTCGGTTCGTGTCGCCGGCGCTCTTCAGACGGCTCGAGCCGAGCACGCGATCGCTCCCCTTGGTTCGGGGCGAATCCTGGTGACCGGCGGCGAGACGCTCCAGGCCTTGGCCTCGAGCACCGCTGAGGTCTTCGACGCGCGCTCGGGCAGCGGTCGAGCCTTGGGGTCGCAGCTCAGCGAGGCCCGGGTGGGTCACGTGGCCGCGGCCGTCGCCAGTGGGGACGTCTTGATCCTCGGCGGGCGGAACGCCAGCGGCCGCGGCCTGCAGACGGTCGAGCGCTTCTTGGCCGCGGAAGAACGGTTCGAAGTCGAGGACGCTCGGCTCCTCTTTCCCCGAGTGGGCGCCGCGGTCAGCGTCGAAGAGGGGCGAGTCGTGTTCGCCTCGGGCAGGGGCCAGCGGAGCGTCGAAGTGTTCGACCTCGAGGGACTGACCTCAGCGGTGGTCCTTCAGCTTCCGACACCGCGGATCGGCGCGAACCTGACTCGGATCAGCGACGACCTCTACCTCCTCTATGGCGGCGTGAGCGCCGACCGCGAGGCTCCGATCGCGCTTTGGCTCGACCTCGGCTCTGGGGAGACGACTCCGGTCGGACCGATCGAGGACCTCGGCGTCCAGGGCCCGGACGCGACCGCTCTTCCGACGGGGGGCGTGGTGTTCGCCTCGCCGACCGAGCCGGGCGTGGCTTGGCTCGTGAGCGGAGTCTGGAAGGGCAAGGAGAACCGTGGCGTGTTGCGCCTCGAGATCGACGTCGCGCCTGCCTTCCTTCGGGGCCAACCCGGCCCCGCGACCGCCCGCCAGGGCTCGATCGGCCTCGCCCACCCCGACGGGAGCCTCTCGGTCTTCGCGGGGACCTGGAACGGATACCCCGTGGCCGCTTCGGAGCGGATCCACCCTGAGCCTGTCGCGCTCCCGAGCCTCAACGACGGTCGAGAGAGTCTGGTCGCCCTCGCGCTCCCCGAGGGTGAGATCGCCCTCGTCGGAGGCCGAGGCGCCGACGGTCGTCCCTCCGCCCTAGTCGACGTGATCCTCCCCGAGGGCGCCGCCGCTCGAGACGGCGAGGCTGCCTATCGAGACGCCACCAGCGAGCGCAACGCAGAGCAAGAGCGGCTGGGAACGATCGCCGACGAGCAAGCTCAACTCGCCAACACCAAGAGTCAGGTGGCTGACCAGCGGGCCGAGCTCGCTCGAACCGAGGCCGCGCTCACCGCGACTCAGGCCGCGCTCGCTCAACTCGTGACGGCGCTGGAGGCCAGCCGAGCGGCCACGAAGACGGCTCAGGCCGAGGCTCAACGCCTGACTCAGGTCGTCGCTCAGCGTGCGGAGGAGCTTCGACGAGCCAAGCAGAACGCCAACACCGCGGCGGACGCGCTAGCGGCAACTCGACTCCGCCTCAACGCAGCCCGGTCCGCGTTGGCGAGCGCTCAACAACAGGCGAGGAGCGCAGGCGCCGAGGCCAGCCGCCTCGCTGGCCAGGTTCAGAGCGCCCAGAGCGAAGCGAGCCGCCTCTCGAGCACGGCGCTGAGCCTTCGGATTCAGCTCGGCTAACCCACTTTTCAACCCTTTCCTTCCTCCAAGTCGGAGCCCGTTCGCCAGGGTTGGCGAGCGGGCTTCGGCTCTTTGGGGGGCCGACTTCATGCACGCCGCGGGAATCTCGCTCATGATCAGGGCGTTCCCGGTCGGAGGACGTCATGGGTGATACGGCGCGTGCACGACGGCTCGGTTTGGGCTTCCTCAGGTTGGGCCTCCTCGGTTTGGGCCTCCTCACTGCGGCCCCGAGTTGGGGCCAAGAGGCCAAGCCTGGAGCAGAGACCCAGGTCAAGTTCAAGACGCGCCACCCCCTCTCGTCCTGGGCGGCTCAGAAGAAGCGAATCGCGTATTCGAAGCAGCAACTCGCAGGAATGGGCGAGGAGCCCAAAGCTGCGACGTCGACGTTCCACGTCACACTCCCGCGTGGGTATCGCGCCAAGGGCAAGAAGCCGTATGGGCTCTTGATCTGGATCAGCCCGGATCCGCTCGGTCGGATCCCGAAGAGCTGGCGAGGTGAGCTAAGGCGAAAGCGCTTGATCCTCGTGGGTCCCGACGAAGCCGGCAACGCGCAGCCTCTCCCTCGCCGAATCGCGTTGGCCTTAGACGCCCTCCAGGGTGCGGTGGACAGCTACCGGGTCGACCCCGCCCGGACCTACGCGATCGGCTTCTCGGGCGGCGGAAACGTGAGCGCCTGGTTGACGCTCCACTTCCCAGACTTGTTCCAAGGCGCCGTCCTTATGTCCGGGTGTGACACCTACCGCCCCGTCCCGGTCCCCGGGCGGAAGGGGTCCTTTTGGCGCGGCTCGGTAGCGGAGCCGAAGCCCGCACTCCTAAAGCTCGCCAAGGAGCGAGTCCAAGTCTTCTTTTCGGGAGGCTCGGATCCAAACGCGCGCGAACAAGCCGAGGCCGTCTCCGCGTTGCACCGAGAGCTTGGCTTCCGGCGCGTCAGGCTCAGGATCGCTCCGAAGTATGGCCACGAACCGCCCCGACCCGACGAGTTGAGGAAGATCCTAGCCCTCTTGGAGGCACCCCCTACCAAGCCCCCTACCAAGCCACCGGCCGACAAGACCGGCGAGGCGCCCGCCTCGAAGCCGACTTCTCGACCCGCTCGCTAGTGGTCCGTCAGGGATCGATTTCCACAGTTGCTTGTCCTCGCCGCCGCTGGCGGCGTTGCTCGTCGGTCACTTACGCCCGGTAAGCTCCGCTCCTCGCGCCTTGCCAGCGACGACGATGCCGGC
>JAESQQ010000400.1 GCA_016765095.1 Planctomycetota bacterium
ATAACTTCAGGTTCTCGCGCAGGACTCGTCGTTGTGGGCAAGGCAGGCCGAGGGTAAGCGTAGCGAGCTACGGGGCCGAGGTCGAACGCAGCCCACGGCGACGAGTCCTGCGCGAGCCCCTTAGACCCGTTCTCGACACCTAGCTACTTGCCCTCTTGCGCCTTCCACCAGGCCTCCCAACGGGCGGCGTCGCCGCCGAAGGTCCGGCCGGTCGTGCGGTGAAGGGCGCTGATCACCGCTTCGCGGTACCACTGGATCACCTTGACCTCGAGCGAGATCCCCTCAGTCGAGGTGCCGACCACTGGGTCGGCGACCTCAGCGGACTGCTGACCGTTGCCACCGCTGGTGAGCTCGAAATCTTGGATATAGGCCCGCTGGGTCACGACCGACATGCTGACCACGCCAAACCCGCTCGTGGACTCGCGCAGGCGGTGGATCAGGACCGGGATCGCGCGGCGAGTCGGAAACATGGCGAGCGCGCCAGCGGCGTGCCCGCTCTCGAACACGCTCTTGCTCCGCAGCCCGCGAATGAAGACCTCACGGGCCTTGGTCGGCCCGATCTTCTTGAGGGCTTGGAGCGCGGCCTTGCGAGCTTTGCTCTTGCTGTCCTTGTAGGCGACGTAAGCGAGGCGAACCTGACTCGCCTTGGCCTTGCGTCGGCCAAGCTCGCCGGCCGCGAACAGGCGGACCTTGAGGCTCTCGCTCAGGAGCGCCGACTCGAGGGCGGGTGCTGCGGCGAGGTCGCTGTAGGCCGCGATCTTCTTGCCGATCCCGGTCACGTCCGCGCCCTTGCGGGACAGCTTGCGGCAGAGGGCCGCGACTTCCTTGATCTTAGGAGCGGCCTTGGCGCGAGCCTCGGCGGCGGCGCGATCTTGAGGGGTGATCCAGCTCTGCTTCCCGCCGTCCTCGACGAGGCCGAGGTCTCGCATGTATTCGGCCCGGGTGATCCAGCGCCCCTTGTGGACCACGTAGCCCAGCGCCTTGCGAGTCCCTGCGTGATTGGGCCAGCGGACGAGGATCGCCTCGCGGACTTGCTTCGTCTCACGACGGAGTCGCCGAGCGGCACACCAACTCACGAGCGCGAGGTGCTCGCGGAGGCTCGTCTTGGCGTCGAGGGTCTTGTCGAGGGTCTTGAAGCGGGCCTGGAAGGCCTGGCGAGGGGTGACGACTGAAGCGACCTCGCTCTTGGCGAAGACTCGCTTCTTGCCGCGGTGATAAACCGCGATCGTCTCGCCCTCGATCACGGCCCGACCCTCGATCACGGTCCCGTCCTTGAGGGTGATCGTGTCTGCGATCGCAGGCGCCAAGCAGGCGAACCCGGCGAGGGCGGCTAGGGTCAAGCGAAGGAGAGGACGGCGTGGCTCCATGGAGGCCTCCAAGACCCTTGTACACGACAGAAGAGAGCTCAGAGTTCCCTTTCTGGCTGGCCTTGGCCCAGGTACCGGCGCCTGAGGCCACCCTCTGAGTGGAAGAAGAGCTCGAGAGGCCCCAGCAGCGGGATCTGCTCCTTGGGCTGGGCTGTTGAGGGCCGTTCGGACCTCGCGCCAGCAGCGGGGTGATACCCTTGCGCGTCGCAGGAGGGTTCCATGGCCGGCAAACTGCTGTTCCTCAACTCCCACCGGGCGAAATCGGGGATCGTCGACGGCCAGAGGCTTCCCGCAGAATACGTGCTCCTCGCCAAGGTCTTTGGCTGCGGGCCGCTCGACCGGACACAAACGCTCGACATGGGACTCGAATACGAGATCCTCGACGAGCTCCCGACCGACGGAAACGGGGCCAGCTTCGAGGCGGTCTGCGAGCAGGTCGCTGACGGAATCGTGAGCGACGCGCTCGCGAACGATCAGGCGATTCAGTTGGCCTGGTCCGGGGGGATCGACTCGACGGTCGCCCTGATCTCGATCGTGGCCCGCCTCATCGACCGCGGCGAGCTCGAGCGACTCACGGTCTTGCTCTCGCTCGATTCGATCCGGGAGTATCCCCGGTTCTATGCCAAGTCCATTCAGGGCAAACTGCGGACCGAGCCGCTCCCGATCCCGATCCCGACTGCGCTCCGCGAGGACGCCCTGACCGTGACCGGAGAGCACGGCGATCAGCTCTTCGGAAGCGACCACCTCGCGGACCTCGTCAAGAGTGGGCTCGCCCAACGGCCGTATGCCGACGTGCTCCCCTTGTTCTTCTTCGACAAGCTGGGCTGCACCGAGTCGGCCAAGCGGCTCATGGAATACCTGGCGCCGCAAGTCGAGAAGGCACCGGTCCCCATTTCGACCGCCTTCGACTTCATTTGGTGGTGCAACTTCTCGCTCAAATGGCAGCAAGTCGCGCTTCGGATCCCCGCCTTTCGGCGAGGCGCGATCGAGCCCTTCGTGCGGACCACACGCCATTTCTTCGGCGACCCACGCTTCCAAGCTTGGTCGCTCTCCAACCCGCAGGTGCGACGAATCCAAGACTGGCGCGCCTACAAGCTCGAGGCCAAGAAGGTGATCTTGGACGCCACGGGAGACTTCGAGTACTTCGTCGGCAAGGAGAAGGCACCTTCCCTCAAGCGGGTCCTCGTCGACCGTCGGCGACAGGGCCGCGACCGCTACCGGGTTCACATGTACGACGACTATCAAGTCGAGCTCGAAGTCTTCCAGATCAAGAACAGAGGCAGGGCCCTGTGAGATCGAGCCGCGTCCTCGAGAGCCCGACGACTTTCGTCGTCGAGGACTACACACCCGGGCTGACGATCAGCTTCCGCGATCCGACCGCGAACTCGGATCTGGCGCGAGCGCGCGAGGCCGTAGATCTCGAGCCCTGGCGGAGCCTGCCCTTCGAGGAGCAAATCGAGCGCGCCGACCTCTTGTGCCGGCAGCTCTCGGTCTCGGAGCGCGCGGGCGATTTCGGCGAGAGCCTCAAGCGCTTCGGCGAATCGGAGGACGTCCGCGTCGGGCTCGCCGCCGCCGCCACAGCCTTCGGCCTCCGCCCCGAGGCAGACACCGTCGATACGATCGCGGCGCTGCTCGAGCAGACAGGTGTCTTTCAGCGCGCGTCGCACTTCTCGGTCCGACTCTATTGCCACGACCCTCAGGCTCCGACTGCGCTCGAGGAGGACGCGACCCACTTCGGATTCATCCTCGACGGGGACCCCGGGCTCCGGCTCGAGCTGCCCGACGGACGGCACTACCCCCTCTATCCCCACTCCTACTTCTGCGTCCCGGGCGCTGGCCGAATCACGGGAGCTGGCCGGGTCGAGCTCCTGACCAGCTTCGGAACCCGCGGGTTGCTCAGCCTGGGCGGTCCGATCGAGCCCTGGGGACGGCTGAAGTACATCGACGGCTGCACCGACACGATGCTAGTTCCTCCCGCCCGGCTGGGGGCCCCCTGCTTCAACGCCTTGTATTTCCCGGCCGAGACGCGGCAGACACAGCACACCCACCCCTCGCTCCGGGCAGGAATCGTGGTCAGCGGCGAGGGGGTGTGCAAGACCCCCAACGGCGACCACGCCCTCGTGCCCGGGCGGATTTTCTTCCTGCCTCCGGAGACGTGGCACGCGTTCCACACCGGAGACGACGGCGGCCAGCGCTCGGCGCTGACTGTGATCGCCTTCCACCCCGACAGCGATTTCGGCCCGACCGACGACGACCACCCAATGCTCAACCGGACTTACTTTCAGTTCCTGCACCGGCTGCGCTCGTCGCTTCGAACCCGGGCCTCCGAGCCGGCAAGCTCCGCGAACTCGTAAGAGCTGGGTGCCGGCCCTGTTCCTAGTTACGTCACCCGGCTACACCGCTACCAAGTGGCTGGCTCGCTCACTCAACGCGCACCCCGAGATCTACTGCAACCACTCGGCGGGCTCGGACGTGCTCGAGCGCGACTACACCCCAGACGAGCTCTCGGCGCTCGCCGAGGAGAAGCTGGGCGGTGCCCGAGACGCGTTGCCGCTCGATACGTTCCTCAAAGGGCTCGAGCGGCGTGCCCCCGCGGGCGCAGTCGCTGTCGGCAACGTCCACCGCTACAACCTGACCGCGCTCCAGCGGAACACAGCGCGCTGGCCCGGGGCGTGCGCCTACAACACGCTCAACCTGGTCCGGCACCCGGTCCCGTGGATCGCCTCTGGAGCCGCCCAACTGGGCGTGATGGTCGAGGGCTCCCCGGTGATTCGGAAGCGGCTGGAGACCCACTGGGCGCGGCACGTCGACCTCTACCGCGACCTGGGGGTTCCGGAGCAACCGGAGCCGAGTCAGCTCGCGTTCTGCTACCTCTGCGCGCGCATGCGGCGGCTCGTGAGCGAGTCGCAGATCGAGGGCGTGACCCACATCCCGGCAGAGGAGCTGACCCGCGAGCCGGGGGTCTTCCTAGACGTCGTCCGAGGACTGACTGGCCTGCGGCTCGATCGGTCGGGCGAGCACCTCAGGCAAGTCTTCGCGCGCGGCGCGATTCATAGGCACAGCCGTCGCTCCGACGGGACTCCCCGGGAGCGCTTCGCGAGCTGGGCGAACTGGGAGCAGGAGGTGTTTCGCTACTGGGCGCGCGAGAGCGGGATCCAAGAGGCGTATGCCGCCTTCGGCTACCCAGCGGAGCGGGTGTTCGAGGGCGCCGCCCCTCCGAGGGCCCAGGCCCCCTCCCCGCGCGCCTCCCCGTGTCCGAGCGCCACCCTTCGCGCAGCCTGCGAGGGGACCTTCGACCGCGTGCGCGCGCGACGTCTCTCGCTCTGGTTCCTCGAACTCGGCGGCAAACGCGTCCTGGCCCGACTTGGACGCGAGCTGGCCGAGGCGGGGCTGGGCAAGTGCCTGCGCGCACCAGAGCGCTACATGAGCCCGGGCCTTGAGGGGGGAGCGCCGCCGCTCCTCGAGCCGGAAGTCTTTGCGCCGAGCGAGGGGGGTTGGAGGGTCGCTGTGGTTCATCACCACTTGCAGGATCGCTCCCCGGCCGTGCTCTGCCACCACGCCGAGTCCGGCGCGCTGTTCGCGATCAACCTCAAGGGCGCGGGGCTCCGCACGCCGCGCGATTCGTTCGTGAGCCGCAGCGCGCGCTATCCCGAGTATCGCGCCACGCTTCGCGACGACCTGCTCAAGCCGATCGACGTCCTGATCGGCAACCCCGAGAACGAGTGGCTCTCGCAGAAGCTGATCGGGGGGACGACCTTCCTCACGACCTTGGTCGAAGCGCGCCACGCGCTGAGTTGGCACCGGCTGCTCTACCGCCTCGACGGTTCGTCAGCGGCGACCTGCATTCCGCTGCGGATCTGGCGCCCAGAACAGTTGACCGTCCGGGTCGGCCCGGCGCGAGAGCCGAGGAGCCTCGCAACCTGGGATCTGCTCACACACCCCGAGCTCCTCTCTCGCGCACAGCTCGAGCGGGTCGCCGACGACGTCAACCCCCTGAGTGTCCTGCTCGATCCGCTCCGAATGTTTGCGGTCCGCCGCTTCCGTCTGCTGTTGAAGGGCGACCCCAAGGCTCTGATCGCTGCACGTCAGCTGCGCCGCGCAGTCGGCGAGCTCTACCAGCGCGGCAAGGGCCCGATCGTTTACGAGCACGTCACGCGGGCCAAGCTGCGGATCGGACACGCCTGGGATCAACTGACCGAGGACGCCGAGGTGCGAGCGCGTTTAGCGGAGCTGGGGATCGCCTGCAACTCAGCCGGGATCGCTCGCCTCGTCCTGATGGTCATGACTGAGGTCTACGCAGCCAACGGCGAGGTCCTTCGTGCCGTTGGCGCCGAAGGGCTCGAGCTCACCAACGGCGGGGGTCGGCTCGCCTATGTCGCGGCGCTGTATCGGGCCAACCGAGCCTCCGCCGAGCGAATCATGTCGGCTGTCGGGCGCGCGGCTGGCCGGACTCTCGGGGCGCTCCACGGCGCAGGCGGCCACTGCCTAGGGCGCCGGCTCAAGCTCCGGGACCGACGCGGCGAGAAAGTCCGCGACGCCCAGGGCCTCGTGGTCCGAATGGGAGCTCCGGGCGGAGGGTCAGCGGCCAAACGCAACGTCACGGTTTGCGGTGAGCTGGTCGACACCTCCCACCTGTTCAACCCTCGCTACGAGCTGGTCTCGTGGGGGTGTCGCTGGTTGAGCGTGCTGCTTCCGATCCGGTTCGCCTGGGCCAGCCCCCGCCATGTGCAAGCCTTCCAACAAAGCGACCTTCAGCAAGCCGAGGAGTCAATGCTCCTGTTCGACGCGTTGCTGACCGGCGACGGCGCGCGGGTCCCCGCGGAGCTGGCAGAGATCGAACAGGCGCGTGCTCGCCGCAAGCACCTCGAAGACGTCCTCCGCGGCGAGGCGGCTAGCGAGCGCGCAGGTCGCGTCGCGGAAATCGAAGCCCTCGAACTCAAGCTCAAAGCGCTCCGACGCGCGCTGCCCCCGTTCGCCGAGGGGAGGACGCTGCTTGCGTTCCGAGCGGCATACGAGGGGAACCTGGTTCGGTCGCGAGCGCTCCACCCAACCCCTGGGAAGGGGTGAGTTTCGCTCGCGGCCTCGGCCGCGAGTAGGCCCGCGCGGCTCTCAACCCAGCCAAGTCGCGCTCGCGCCCCTCCTTGCCCCTCCTCGATCTAGCGTTTCGAAACGACGAGGTGCAGTGCAGCCCCCTCGTAGGACGTGATCCACACGCCCTTCACGAACGGGTCCCAGTGAAGGCGTCCGCCTTGATCGGTGCCAAGCGAGACCCTCTGAATCACCTTCATGGTGGTTGGATCCCAGACCTTCACTTGGGCCACCGAGTCAGATCCGGACTGGCCGGCCCGGGCGACAGAGCGCTAGCGGGTGAGGAGGAGGCCTTTGGCGAGCTGGGCGTGACGTGTGCGAGGGCTGTGCCACTTGGAGCGCCTGCTGGGCTCGCGGCCGGCTGACCCGATTGCCAGCTGGTCACGATCGCGAAAGCCAAGAGGAGAAGAGGTAGGGCTGCGACCAGCGCCCCGCGCCGCCAGGTCAGTGTGTCCGCGTCTCGCGCCTCGTTTAGCGCCCCGAGGAACGCCTCTCCGTCTGGGAATCGCTGCTCCGAATCAGCCTTCAGCGCACGGAGGCACACCTCCTCCAGGCTCTTGGAGACGTTGCGGCGCAGCTGCCGAGGGGGAATCGGGTTGGCGGACGCGATCTGTGCCATGAGCTCGATCATGGAGCCGTCGAAAGGCCAGGCGTCGGCGAGCGCCAGGTAGAGCAACACCCCCAAAGCCCACACGTCGGTGGCTGGTCCGACGTAGCTCCCCGACCCGGCGATCTGCTCGGGGGCCATGGTGTGCGGGGTCCCCACCAGGGTGCCGGTTCAAGTCAGCCGCTCGCCGTCGGAGAGCCACGCGAGCCCGAAGTCGGTCACCGCGACTCGTCCACGGTCGTCAACAAGGATGTTGTCGGGCTTGAGATCGCGGTGGACGACCCCTGCGGCGTGCGCGTGAGCGACGCCTTCGACGACTTCGACGAGGAGGTCGAGGCGCGCCTCGAGCGAGAGGTTCGCCCAGGCCGTGTCCAGCGCTCGAGCCCCCTCCATGAGCGAGAAGCTCAAGCAAGGACGCCCGCCGAGGCTCCCCGCGCCGAGGATCGGAACCACAGCGCGGTGGTTGAGCTTGGCGACGGCGTGCCCTTCTCGAACAAAGCGAGCCCGCGCGCCTCCGTCAGCTCGCCGTCGAGGACCTTGAGCGCGACCTCCCGGCCAAGCTCGACGTCGTAGGCGCGGTGCACGGTCCCCATTCCGCCCTGTCCAAGCACGCCACGCAGCTCATAGCGCTTGGATCGACCGTCCTCGAGGTTCTTGACCTCTACGGCAAGAGGCTGTTGCGGGAGCTCCACGAGATCGCCCCTCTAGGGCGTCGAGGCCACGAAGCGGCAGGCGCAGGCGACCCTCCCGAGGGCGGCCAAGGTCAAGCGAAGGAGAGGGCGTGGCTCCATGGAGGCCTCCGAGACCCTTATACACGAGAGAGGCAGCCCAGAGCTCCCTTTCCGAGACCAGCTCAGCGGAGGTAGCTGGCCTGACGCCCAGAGAGGGAGCGTCCCATAGACTCACAGCCGTGTGCGGTCCGATCCGACTCCTCTCCCTAAAGGCCAAGCCACTCTGGGCCACTCCTCCGGCGCCATGACGCGGGGGAGTCTGAGCGACTACGAGGTTCTCGAAGAACTCGGACGCGGCGGCGCAGGAGTCGTGTATCGAGCGCGTCACCAGGGAACTGGCGAGTGCGTGGCGATCAAGCTGCTCTCGCCCGACACCACGAGTCAGAGCACCCAGCGTGAGCGCTTTCTCCGCGAAGCCCATGCCCTAGAACGCCTCCGGCACCCCGCGATCGTTCGCCTGCGCGAAGTGGGGCGTCACGAGGGGCAGCTGTTCCTCGTCCTGGATTACCACGGAGGTGGGACGCTGGCTGAACGTTGCGAGCGCGAGCCCCTGAGTGTGCTCGAGGTCGAGGAGTTGGGCGTCGCGCTCTCCAGAGCGCTCGAGTTCGTGCACGCCGAGGGCTCCCTCCACCGCGACCTCAAGCCAGCGAACGTCCTCTACTCCAGCAACGGACGTCCTCTCTTGACGGATTTCGGACTCGTCAAGGCCCGCTCCAGCGGCGAGGTCTCGCTCACGCAGACAGGGATCTTCCTCGGCACACCAGGCTACCTCTCGCCTGAGCAGGCCTCCGGCCTCGATTCCTCAGTCGCGACCGACGTCTACGGGCTCGGGGCTACGCTCTATGCGGCGCTCACGACGCGTCCCCCCATTCAGGGGCTGACACTGATCGACTCCCTCCAGAAAACGCTCGAAGACCCTCCGCCCCGGCTGCGCTCGTTGCGATCGGACGTTCCACGCGCCCTCGCGGAGCTCATTGAGCGTTGTCTGGAGAAGGACCCCAAGCTCCGCCCCCAGAGCGCGACCGAGGTCCGTGAAGCTCTTGAAGCCTCGGCTGGAGTCCAAGCGCCGACGCGCTCGCCGGTCGCGCTGGCGGCCCTCGTCGGCCTGGGCCTGATCGGCGGGGTCGCGGTCCTATGGCTCGGCGCCTCGACGAGCCCACCTCCGAGCGCGACGACCCCCAGCGCGGAGAGTCTGCCTTCCACGCGCGCGCCCCAAGCCGCCTCTGTCCCGAGCAAGACACCTTCGTCTCCGAGGGACGCGCCAGCCGAGCGAGCGAGGCGCGCGTGGGGCGAAGGACGCGCTCTCGAGGCGAGGTCGATACTCTTGTCGGCCAGCGAGGGCGGAGACCTCGACGCGCTAGCCCTCCTCGGCACGCTCTTGATTCAGGGGCCCGAGGAAGTCAGAGACCTTAGCCAAGGGGCAGGCTGCTGGCGGCGTGCCGCTGAAGGCGGCCAGTTGGACGCGGCGGTGAACCATGGGCTCTGGCTAGTCCAAGGGCCGGAGGAGGTCCGTCAGCGCGCGGAGGGGATTCGCTAGCTGCGCACTGCGGCCCAAGGGGGCCGGGTCGAGGCTATGACGAACCTAGGCGCGCTCCTGATCGAGTCGCGAGATCGCGAGGAGCTCCAGGAGGCCCTTCGTTGGCTCCTGACTGCGACGGAGCGGGGTGACGCCGTCGCTTCGCTTTACCTGGGCGGTGCCTACGAACAGGGCCGGCTAACCCTGCCGAACAAGCCCCAGCCCAAGGAGGCCAAGCACTACTACGAACTCGGGGCCAGAGCCGGCAACACCGAGGCCATGGTTCGCCTCGGCATGCTCCTCGAGAGCGCGGAAGCCGAGAAGTGGTTCCGCCGCGCCGCCCAGAAGGGGGAGGCGCTGGGCATGTTCTATCTCGCTCGCCTCCTCCTCTATGCCGGGGGCTCCGATCGACGCCGATACGAGGGCTACGACTGGCTGAAACGAGCCGCGGCAGAGGGTCACGCGCCGAGCATGAACAACCTCGGGATGCTCCTTCTAGGGAGAGGGGTTCCAGTTCCAGGCGTCGAGACCGACGTGAAGAAAGCCGCGCTCTGGTTCCGGGCGGGCGCTCGGAAGGCCCACGCCGGCGCAGCTCTCTCAATCGGGACCTTGCTGGTCGAAGGGCGCGGTGTTCGGCGCGACCTCGACGCGGCTCGGGCCCACCTTCGCGTCGCGGCGCGCTCAGAGGACTCCCGGATCGCCGCGCCTGCGCAACGAATCCTCCAGCGGCTTGGCCAAGGCTCGAAACCTCGGTAGAGCGAGGTCTCAGGCGGCAGACGTCGAGGTCTCGACTCTGTCCCGGAGACGGGCTGCCGGCTTGCCGGGTGCGCTCGCGAGGTGCTGCTCGGAGCAGATCGTCAGGCCAAGACCAAAGCGTGGAGCGCGAAGGAGGCGACTAGGGCGTGTGGACCCAGTCAATGTCCACGTTCAGGGCCGGGTGATCCGAGAGGTCGGCTCCCGAGGCGTCTATGAACTCGTCGGCGTGGCGCCAGCGAACGGGGGTCAGGGTCAGGTTCGCGCTGCTGCGGACCAAGACCCGGCAAATGAACTCGCCCTTGCCGAGGGCCCGCGCAGTGTCGGTCAGACCGACGCGGCCCATGAAGTCGCTCAGGATCGTGACGTCGATCGGGCGGGTGTCGTCGAGGTTGGTGTCGCCCATGACGATCACGGCCTGGCCTTGGGAGAAGCTCAGGATCGCGTTGGCCATTTGCTCGAAGTTGCGGGCCCGAGCGGTCAGGTCGCCTTGGGCGGAGCCGGCGTCTGCGTGGTGGTTCCAGACGTGGACCTCGACGCCCGGCGCCAGCTCGTGGACCGCGACGCTAAATCCCTTGTTGGAGAGCGCGTCGTTTGAGCTGTTGATCACTCCGTAGCGATCGTTCCAGCCAAAGCGCTGGTGCAACAGAAAGGGACTCTGCGAGAAGCGGTTGAGGCCGTCGTTGACGAGCGTCGGGTAGTTGGTCTGAGCGGCGCTCAGGAAGGGGTGCGTCGTTCCGCCCGCGATCGAGGCGTGGTACCAGAAGTCCTCTTGGACCAGCACCAGGTCGTAGGTGTTCAGCTTGAGGCTGATTTGTGAGCTGTTCTGTTGGGGACTGCTGCCGGAGAGGAACTGCGGCAGGCCAGCCACGTTGTAAGACAGTAGCCGGAGCTGACCCGAAGTGCCGACTGGCCCCGTCGTGGCGCTCGTGGTGACTGCGGTGGTGGTCGAGGTGGTGGTCGCCGCAGGCGTGCTGCTCGTGCTCGGGGCGACCGTCGAGGCGCCTCGGCTGCTGCCGCCGCCGCTCCCGCACCCTACGACCACACTGAGGGCCACCAAATTGAGGGCGCAGAGCCCTCTGATGATCTTCCGCATTGATTCCGTCTCTCTCCACCGTGCGCGTTGCGCACGCACCCAACGGATGACCTTCTATCAACCTTTGGTGCGTCCACGCAACGGAAATGACTGAGAGATAGGAGGTTGCGATACAAGTCCTGAATTCGGGCGCCCGCGGGCGGACATGCCCCCCAAAACCGGGAGAAGCGGAACAAGGGCGAGGGCGTCCCTGCCGCCCAGGCGATTCGAGGGCCTGTGTGGTCCAATCGCCGCTGTGTGGGAGCCCAAGACTCCCAGGCGAGCGAAGGCCATGCGCAGCACCCGAATCCGTGCCTCCGGGCGAGTCGACGAAGAGTTCCACGAAGGCGTCACGGAAGACGGCCTGCGGGTGAAGGTGATCCCGCGCCCGGGCTATCAGAAGAAGTTCGCGATCTTCGTGACCGACTACGGCTCGATCGACACGGCCTTTCAGGCTCCTGGCGCCGACCAATTCTGCGAGACGCCGCCGGGCGTCGCTCACTTCCTCGAACACAAGCTCTTTCAGACCAAAGAGGGCGACGCGTTCAGCGAGTTCGCGCGCTATGGCGCCTCGGCCAACGCGTTCACGAGCTACACCCAGACGGCCTACCACTTCGGAACGAGCTCGGACTTCTACCCCTGCCTCGACCTCCTCCTCGACTTCGTCGCCGTGCCGTATTTCACGCCCGAGGCGATCGACAAGGAGCGCAAGGTCATTGCGCAAGAGATCCGGATGTACGAGGACTCGCCCGACGCAGTCGCGCACCTCGACCTTCTTCAGGCGCTCTACCACAGCCACCCCGTCCGCGAAGACATCACGGGCAGCCTCGATTCGATCTGCGAGATCGACGGCGACGTCCTCGAGCTCTGCCACCGGACCTTCTACAACCCCGAGAACATGGTCCTGGTCGTCTCTGGAGACCTCGACCCGAGCGAGGTCTACGCTCGAACGGAGGCTGCCCGGGCCCGCCGTGCGGGGCCC
>JAESQQ010000037.1 GCA_016765095.1 Planctomycetota bacterium
AGAGGAATAGCAACGGCAACAGGGAATCAACTCGCGCGCTTTCGAGCTGTCCGTGCAGAAGCCTTGAGGATCGCGACGAGTTGCTGCCCTTCGCTTATCGAGAGTCGTGCGACGCGAGAACCGCGCCCTCTCGATCAACCGAAGCCAGTAAACCGATTCGGCGACCTCCTTCGCTGCCAAGAGAACCTTGTGCGCAAAGTCGGCGCGGCTCTCTGCCCCGCGTGCTTCGGCGTAGTGCGCTCCTCCCGCAGTCCCAGAACGGGTGAGCTGACGAGCGACGTGCTTGCCCTGAATCGTCTTCGGGAGTCCTCCCACGACGAGTAGAATCTCGGCAGCGAAATCGAGCAGTCGTTCAGCAATGTCGTCGCCTTTCGTTCCTGTTGCGATTTCTGTTTCTCTGTTGATATCTCGTGTTCGAACACCCCCCGATGCTCAGAGGCCGTCTGTCTCTCCCGGACAGGCGGGCGGGGGTAAACCCCGCACCCTACGAATCGCAGGAGGGCCCCTCCGCAAGATGCCCTCCTGGACGGCTCACAACGCGCTTTGGTAGGGGCGGGGGTTACCCCCGCCCGGTTCCCAGGCCTTGCCAATCGGCTTCCCCGACGCCTCCCCTGAGCCGCTCGCGCAGTTAGCCGTCGCTACGTCAGGAGCTGTAAACCCCTCCCCTGCGAAAGCGATGGGGTGTGCCGCAACTCGTGATGGGCAGCACTAGAAGGAGTTGAGCGTCGGGATAATGATGTCCAAGGCTTCGTCAAGCTGGGCCTTGGTGATCACGAGCGGCGGCGCGAACCGAATCGAGGTCGCGTGGGTGTCCTTGGCCAAGATGCCTTGGCTCTGGAGCGCGACGGCCGCGTCGTGAGCGACGCCGGTCTGATACTCGACGGCGATCATGAGGCCACGGACGCGGGTCTCTTTGAGGTTGGCCGTCGTGAGCTCAGCGTCGAAGCGCGCCTTGACGTGCTCCCCAAGCGCGAGCGCCTTGTTGCAGAGGTCCTCGTCGATCAAGACGTCGAGCGCCGCGGTGGCGACCGCGGCCGCGACGGGGTTGCCGCCGTAGGTCGAGCCGTGCGAGCCCGGGGTGAACACGCTCATGATCGCGTCGTCCGCGGCAATGCAGCTCACGGGGTAGAGGCCACCGGAGAGGGCCTTGCCGAGAATGATCATGTCGGGGCGCTCGCAGTCGTGCTGCCAGGCGAAGAGCTTCCCGGTCCGGCCGAGGCCGGTCTGGATCTCGTCGAGGCAGAACACGACGTTGTTCTCCTTGCAGAGCTTCTGGACGCCGGGCAGGTAGTCGGCGGCGGGGATCATGACCCCAGCTTCCCCTTGGATCGGCTCAATGATCACGCCTGCGGTCTTGTCGGTGATCGCAGCGGCGAGGGCGTCGAGGTCGTTGTAGGGGACTTGCTTGAAGCCGGGCGTGAAGGGACCGTAGTCGCTGTAGGCGTCAGAGTCGTCGCTGAAGCCTACGATCGTGGTCGTGCGGCCGTGGAAGTTGCCGAGGGCGACTATGATCTCGGCCTCGTTGGCTGGGATCCCCTTGACGCGATACCCCCAGCGGCGGATCGCCTTGATCGCAGTCTCGACGCCTTCAGCGCCGGTGTTCATGGGGAGGACTCGCTCGAAGCCAGTCAGGGTCGCTAGCTTCTCCAGCATGTCGCCCATGCGGTCGTTGTGGAACGCACGGGAGGTCAGGGCCAGGACCCGCGACTGGTCGACGAGCGCCTTCACGATCCGGGGGTGACAGTGTCCCTGGTTGACGGCGGAGTAAGCCGAGAGCATGTCGAAGTAGCGGGTGCCTTCGACGTCCCACACGAAACAGCCTTCGCCTCGAGTCAGGACCACGCCCAGCGGGTGGTAATTGTGAGCGCCGAAGCGCTCCGCCTGCTCAATGAACTGCCTGGTCTTGCCTTCGGTCTCAGTCGTCATGCGGACCTCTCTGGGGTGGGACGTCAAGCTACCCCCCGACCGCGCCAGGGTCCACCGATCGCGTCGTTGTGTTGGGCGAAGCGTTCGACGCTCACCACCCCCCGGCGCGATTGACTAGAAATACAGGAGTTAGGAGCGGTCTGCCCTTCGCGAAAGGGTGACTTGTTCCCGCCTGGCGGGAGGAAGGAATCAACCATGAAGAGAATCCAACGCCTCTCCGAGCGGACCGCTCGCACCCTGGCCTTGTTCGCCGTGTTCAGCCTCGTCGGGTTTCACCTCGGGAGCGCCAAATGATCGGCATTGCACTCGCGATCGGAGTTGATCGCTGGGAAGCCTCTCAGACCCGGGAGCACCTGCGCGCGTTCAGCGAAGGCGTGCTCAACACGGCGCTGGGCACGATCGGCACTCTCGGCCTGTTCACCGTCGCTGCGAGCTCCGCCCTGCGGACTCGCTGACCCACTCAACTCAACCCTCTCAACCTCTTCCCCCGGAAGTCGCCCAGGCCCTTGGCCTGGGCGGCTTTGTTTGGTTAGGCCTCGGGGGGCTCGTCGCTGGCGTCTGCTGGGGGCTCGGTTGAACCCTCGCTACCCTCGGCGTTGCCTTCGGGATCGGCAGGGTCAGCGTCGCTCTTCGCAGGCGGGTCGTCGTCGTCGAGCGTGATCGGGAGCGCGAGCTCCTCAGGGGAGAGCTCCTTCCACGCCGTCGAGTGTCGCGGCTCGTCGTTGGGCGGCGGCTCCTCGGCGTCTTCGTTGTAGCCGGGCGCCGCGTAGGGCTCAGGGACTCCAGGCGGTGGCCCATGAGGGTGTTGATAGCCAGGCGGTGGAGGACCCCAGCCTTGGGGGGCCTTGGGCCGGAACCCACCGACCGCAGCGCCTCCTATGACACAGGTCATGAAGAACAAACCGGCATGCAGCCCGACCGCCAGCAAGATCATGGGCGCCGAGCCGCTCATCATCATCTGATCCGTCATCTGCTCTTCGCTGATCATTGGGAACTGCTGAATCAAGTCGCGCTCGGCCTGGTTGAGGCCTTGAGTCCGGACGCGATTCGACGTGAAGAGGGTGACGGGAATGTAGACCGCCGAGAACACGAGAGTCGCCACGATCGCGGCCAAGAACCCCGCGTAGGCGCCTTCGCGGACGCCGAACACCGCGGCGCGTTGACGAGCCGCCCACGCGGCCCCTCCGCCTCCGATCCACCCGATCACCATCGCGCAGCAGCAGGAGAAGAGCCCCGTCATGAGCCCGACGACGAGGCCCGCGGTCAGCGACCCGAACAGGTAGTTCGGAGCCCCGGCCAGGATCGGCGCCTGGTGGGGGCCCTGAGGTGGGGGTGCCGGTGGACCCCATTTGGAGGGGTCGCCTGGGGGCTGCCAGCCTGGAGGAGGTGAGCCTGGCGGAGGTCCGCCCGCAGGGGGTCCGCCCACGGGAGGGGGTTGCCAGCCAGGAGGAGG
>JAESQQ010000401.1 GCA_016765095.1 Planctomycetota bacterium
ACGCTTGCGTAGGGGCGGGGTTTACCCCCGCCCGCCCCGAGGCCGCGCCGACCAGGCCTCACTGGCCTCTCGCGCACTTGTTCATTGTTACGTCAGGCGCTGTAAACCCCGCCCCCACCAAGGCGTGTTGTGAGCCGTCCAATAGGGCGCCTTGCGGAGGGGCCCTGTTGCGATTTGTAGGGTGCGGGGTTTACCCCCGCCCGCCTGTCCGGGAGAGACAGACGGCCTCTGGGATTGGGCTTGTCAACCTCAGGAGCTGTACCCGCCCGGCGCCTGTCCCGTAGAGACAGATCTCCCGTGTCTAGGACACCGGCGGAACCCAGCCTGCTACTTAGCGAGCTTCTCTTCTTGCGCGGGGTCCGCGTAGACCTCGTCCTCGAGGTTCGCTCCCCGCTTGATCAAGAAGTCCTTCCGCGCCATGTCGAGGAACTCTTTGACCTCGGCGGTCAGCGCCGCCTCGTCCTTGTCGGTCTTGGAGATCGTCCACTCGCCGGTGAAGCGTAGCTTCCCGCGGGGAGCCCGCCCGTTGAACTTGAGGACGACAGCCGAGCTCTTGTCCTCTCGGTTGACGTGAATCTCGAAGACTTTGGCGCCGCTCGTCTGTTGGACGAACTGCTTGTAGCGGATTTTGTTGACCCGGCTCATGTCGTTTAACGACCCTTCGTAAGGCGAATCGCGTAGTCGGAGCTAAAAACTTCCGGGAGGGCGCGCATCTTTTCGCACACCGCCTGGAGGTCATATTCCACGCGTCGCCAATGCATATGGTTCTTGTTGATTTCGAGGTAGCAGGCGCGCGGATCCCCGTCACGGGGTTGCCCGACCGCGCCGACTCCGATCAGGGCCTTGGCGCCCTTCTTGTAGTGGAAGAACCCGTCCAGCTCTTGGGCGGGGTGCCAGGTCAGCGAGGGACTCTCGAGGATCACCCCCGGGACCTGGGTGTGCGTGAAGAACGTGACCTTCTCGGTCGCGGCGAAGGCGACCCGCAGCTTGCGGGGGTTCTTGGTCACGTCGCTTGGAAACAGATACTCCGAGGCCGAGCGAGGAGAGCCATGCACGAAGGTGATCCCAGCGCTCGTGAAGCATTCGAGGCCGCCCTCGAGGAACCCCGTCCGAGCCTGAACCAACTGGGGGTCGCCCGCCATGAGATGGCTTCGCGCCCAGTCGAGGATCTGCTGGGTCTTCGGAATGAACCCCTCGCTGTCGCCCAGCATGGCGAGGTCGTGATCACCCCGGACATACATGAAGCAGTGCTGACGGATCAAGTCGACACACTCCGCCGGATCGGGGCCGAATCCGACGACGTCTCCCAGACACACGATCCGCTCGACACCGCGTTGGCGAATGTCTGCCAAGACGGCCTTTAGAGCGTCCACATTGCTGTGAATGCAGCCTATGACTGCGTAGTGCAAGGATCCCTCATGCCGGCTAGGAGCATAGCGGACTCACTTGGTCAGAGCACGGGTCCGTGTAACGCTCCGACTGGGCAATCGGGAAGGAGCCGGCGTACACTTCCGGTTCCTCCTTCCCGGGAAATGATGGCGATTCGAGCCGAGTTCCAGATCAGCCTCCCAGACGGAGGCAGCCAGTCGTGCCTCCTCCACAAGGGGGAGCAGGCCATCTTCGGCCGCGGGAAGGACGTCGACGTCCACCTCCAGAGCCGCGAGGTCTCGCGCCGCCACGTCAAGTTCGACTTCCAGGAGGACGGGGTCTATATCACCGACCTCGGCAGCAGCAACGGGACCCGTCTCGGGATCTACGATCTCCCGCCCAACGAGCCGACTCTCTACTACGGGGGCGAGACCATTCGTCTCGGAGAGTTCAAAGTCGTGATCAAGCTCTTGGGGGAGGGGGAGTCCTCCAACGCCTCTAGCCTGGCTGCCACGTTCCTGCCCAAGAGTGAGTTCGAGGTCCTCGGCGTCGCCGGGCGAGGCGGAATGGGAATGGTGTGGGCAGCCCGCCAGATCCTGCTGGACCGCGAAGTGGCGATCAAGACCTTCGACCCCGACCTCGAGATCGGCGGAGAAGACCACCAGCGCTTTCTGCGCGAGGCTCGCCTCTACACCGAGGTTCGCTCGCCCTACGTCGTCGAGCTCTTCGACATTCGCGTCGGCGAGGGCGTCCCCTATCTGATCTTGGAGCTGGTCCGGGGCCCGACAGCCCTCGCGCGCCAACGCCAAGGCACGATCCAGGTTCCTGAGGTCCTCACGATCGGAGAGCAGCTGGCTCGAGCCCTGGCCGCCATCCACGAGGCAGGTATCGTGCACCGCGACGTCAAGCCCGGAAACGTCCTCCTGACCCTCCAAGGCGTCGCAAAGCTCGGCGACTTCGGCCTCGCCAAGAGCGAGCACGATCCCACGATCACCGCCACCAACCTCGGCATGGGCTCGCTGAGCTACGTCTCCCCAGAGCAGGCGAAATCCGCCTCGAGCGCGACCTCCGCCAGCGATCTCTACGGTCTCGGCGCGACGCTCTACCACCTCCTGGGAGACGAGCCGCCCTTCCTGTTCGACGACGACGAGGCCATGGTCCTCCGGCTAGCTCGCCTGGAGCGAGAGCAGCCAGCGCCCCTCCGCACGCTCCGGCCGGACTGTCCCCCCGAGCTCGCGCGGCTCGTCGATCAACTGATTCTCAAGGACCCGAAGCGACGCCCAGGCCCGGCGAGCCGCCTCGCCGACATTCTGGGCGAGATCCGCCGACAGCGCTTCCCCGACTACACCCCCCAGACCTACTCCCACTTCCTCCAAGACACGTCGGACGGCGGGTTCGCGATCTAGTAGGGCTGGGGCGGGCCCCACACGACCCAACGCGGGCCACCTCGGAGCCGTCGCCAGCCGCGGGGCAAGTGAGCAGCGGAGGCCTGCGCTGGGAGCGCGACTTCCCCCACCCCGAGTCGCGCCGAGGTCGCGGCCAGATCCCCGCGAGCCCGCATGAAGAGGCGAACTCTCCGAGTGACGAGTTCTTCGCGCCCGCCAGGAGTGGACTTGGCGAGCCCCGTGAAGAAGCCGGTTCGCAGGAGCGCGTCCTGCCCCGCTCGAAACTCACCCGGGGTCTGGCCGAGGAGCGCGCCGTTGAGCGCGATCCGCTCCTCCCAGGCGACCGCGCTCAGCGACGGGCTGAACCGGAGGATCTCGCCAGCGAGCGGCCGAGCGCCGTCTATGGCCGCCGCCAACGCCACGTAGTTGCGCTCGCCCGCCACGAGTTTCTCCCCCGCCCGAGGGGCCCCGGCGTGGGTCTGGCGGTATTCGCTCAGCCTCTCGTTGAGCTGCAGCGTCACCGCCGAGTCGCAACCCGCGTGGCGCAGATAGAGTCCGCTGGCGACGAACAAGAGAATCAGGACCGCGAGCGCGGCGCTCAGGCCGAGCGGGGCGCCGCTCGGCCAGCGGCGCTCCCAGGTGATCCCGACCGCGAACGCGAGCAGGAGGCAGAGCAGCGGCCCGTAGGCGTATTGCCAATGCCAGTTCTCGATCTGGAGGCCGCTCAAGAGCTGGTGATTGAGGAGGAGCAGGGCGCCCCCGGCGACGCAGGCCAGCGGGAGCAGATCGCGCCTCCGGAACCAGACCCAGGGAAACAAGACCCCCGCCAGGAGGAACGCTGACTTGGGAAACGAGAGCTCGGCGCTGTGCGCGATCGGAATGAACTTATCGCTCCGCAAGAGCCAGTCGGGGGGCGCGTCCACCTTGAGGAGCGCCCCCGCGATCAGCGCGGGGAGGCCAACGGCGGCGGCGATCCAGGCCAGGTGGAGCGCCTCTTTGCGCCGCTCGCGCACCAGGAGGAACCACAGCCCGAGCCCGAGCGCGGCCGCGGTCCAGTGATAGAAGTAGACCCCGACCAAGGCCCCGAGCGCGACTCCGGCCAGCGCTCGTCGGCGCAGCGTCGGGCGCTGCGCGTGGCGCAGCCAGAGGAGAATCGCCAAGAGCACCCACGGCAAAGAGAGCGCAGGCGTAATCAGGCGCCAGTTAGCGTGGAGCTTGGGCGATCCCGACAGGCTCCCCGTCTCACCCCGGAGAAGGCTCCCGACTTCTCCCAGGTGCTGGAGGAGGGGCTTGCCAAACACGAGCCCGAGGTCCGCCAGGAGGACGAGGGTCAGGGCGCAGGCCACCGCAGGTCTCGCGAGGCGCTGGCGGAGCGTGAGGTAAGTCAAGCCGCCGATCAAGAACCCGGCCAGCAGGCGCCAAGCGATCGAGACGCCAAGCGGCCCCCAGCCAAGCGCGCGCGCGAGGAGGATCCCAGGTCCAAGCTGGGGCCACGGGAACAGGGTCCGCCCGCCGCCTCGCGGAACCGGGTCCTCGAGTCGGAAGGGGTGGCTCTGGTAGGCCCGAGTCGAGATCGGCAGGTAGATCTCGAGTTCGTCGCGGTCGGCCACAAACACCGGGTCCCCCCGCTCGACGAAGGCTCGGAGGTGGGGATAGAGCGAGAGGAGGAGCCCGGTCAGGACACAGACCAGGAGCGCGACTCCGTCGGCCCGGCGCAAACTAGGGCCTGTCTGACGATTCACGGGCTCACGTCTTCTCGTGTCCGTGCCCGCGCCCGTGCCCGAAACGTGCCCCGGAGGTCGCAATCAGTTTGGGCACAGAGGGAGGCTCCTCCTGGGCGACAGCTCTTGGCGCTCTTGGCGAACTTGGCGCCTTTGGCGGTGATTCTTCGCCTCGCACATCCGCGACGCCTCTCGAGACCGTGGCTAGAGGGTCTCGCCCACGACCACGAGGCAGAACACCAACCCCAAGAGGATGATCTGAATGATCGACAGGACCTTGGCGACCGTGGCCGAGGTCGGCGTCTTGACGCCGTGCTGGAGAGCTAGGTTCGAGGCTCGCGTGGCCTGCCAAAGCGCGAAGGGGGCGAACAAGGCACAGATTGCCCAGCTCAGCGCGGCGAGAATGATCGCGGTCGTCGCCGCGTTGTTCACCTCGGGGGGCGGCCCCGCCATGTGCCTCTGGTGTCCACCGCCGAGGTCGGCCTGGGGAGCCGAGTAGGGGTTGCGGTCTCGCTCTCGCTCGGGCGGGGGACGGAACGCGTCGGGAGCCGGGTGATAGGCCGTCGGCCCACCTCCCGCAACGGGGCCCCCAATCGCCTGACCTCGTCCGCTGGGAGGTCGTTCGGCAGGCGCCGCCGGGATCTGGTTGTCACCGCCACAGAACCGACACGGCACGGTCTTCCCGGCCTTGCTTGTCGGGACGGACTGTCCCTTTCCGCAGAACTCGCATTCGAAGTTGACGATCATGAACGGCTCGTGGAAGGAGGAAGAATGAGGGAGATCTCTAGACCTAGTTTATCTGGACGTTCGCAGCGCAGGTGAGGAGCGTGAAGCCGAGATTGAGGAGCGCGAGCACCGTCGCGACCGTCGCGATCTGGGGCAGATCACGCCCTTCGACCAGCGCATGGTCCTTGGTCTTCTTGACCAGATAGAGCGCCACCAGTGAGAAGGGGAAACAGAACACCCAACCGACCACGCTCAACATCAAGGCGGCCGTCGCGGACTGATCGGTCTTGCTGTCAGACTTCAGGCCGGGCGCGATCGCCTCCAGGAGTCCGTTGGCGCCGGCACCGGGAGCGTGACCCAAGACTCGGGGCCGCCCCGCTTGCTCCTCCACGGCCCGCCCCGAGCTCATGATCGGCGTTCCGATCGGGCTTAGCGTGGGGCGAGGCTGGGAGTGCTGCCCTCGCTGGCTTCGATCGTAGGTGAGCGGATCGCCGAAGCCGTCTGGCGCCTCCACCTCCTCGCTGAGGGACTCCTCGTCCTCAGGCTGCGAGGTCGTCTCGAAGGAGGTCCGCAGCGAAGTCGTCCCGACCGTGGTCCGCGAAGTCGTTCGAAACAAGTTCTCCGACGTGGACCCAGGCGACGTGGGGCCGGACGGCGACGAACTCGACGAGCTCGAGCTCCGATAGGTGGTCGTCGTGCTCGAGCCGGGAGCGGGCGGGGGCGCCTCGCCGAAACGGGGCACGACGATTCGCCGGGGCTCGCCCCAGCCGCCAATTGCACTCGTGGGCTTGGGTACACCCGGAACGCAGATCGGGTCCCCGCAGAACCGGCACGGGACGTCTTGGCCCGCCCTCGAGCTGGGAGCGTTCTGGACGCGATCGCAAGCGTCGCAAGTGACCTTAGTAATCATGAGGAGATCATACGAGGTGCGCGAGAGCACTTTCAGCCTGCGGAGAGGCAGCGCACAATCACGGCATGAGCGCATACCGACTCACCCCCCTCCACGAGCTCGAGGCCGAGAGCATCCACGCATTCCGCGGAGTCGTAGCCGAGTTCGAACGCTTCGCGCCGACCCCGCCGCTTTTTCCGGTCCTGTTCATAGACACGGCCAGGTACCTTTGAGCGCCCCGCGAGACGCGCCCGTCGACCCGGCGGTCCGCCGAGCCGAGCTCCTTGGCCAGCGAGGCTGCGTGCTCTGGTTCACGGGGCTCTCGGGAGCGGGAAAGACGACCCTAGCTCGCCTCTTGGAGGAGGCCCTCCTCGACGAAGGGCGCTTGACGTATCTCCTCGACGCGGACGTGGTCCGGACCGGGTTGAACGCCGACCTCGGCTACGACGCCGCCTCCCGAACCGAGAACGTCCGCCGGCTCGGCGAGCTGGCGCGGACCCTGGCCGACTCGGGTTCGATCGTGCTCGTGGCCTCGATCGCGCCCTTCGCTGCAGACCGGGCCCGCCTCCGTGAGCGGATCGGCGCGACCCGGTTCCTCGAGGTCTACGTCGCGACTTCACTCGAGCTTTGCCAGGAGCGAGACGTCAAGGGCCTCTACGCCCGCGCGGCGTCGGGCGAACTCAAGGGAATGACGGGGATCGACTCCCCCTACGAGCCACCGCCAGCCCCCGACCTCGCGATCGACACCGGGACGACCTCTCGCCATGTCGCCATAGGACAATTGCTAGAGGCGGGAGCAAAGGTCTGGACCTCGTGAGTTCGCTCCCGCCAGGTCAACCCTCAACCGGACCGAGCCGGCCGGGCCCTCCCAAGTCGGGCCCGCTGGGGAGGCCGCCGCCCTCGGCGCAAGAGGCGGAGCGTTGGCGAGGCGAGGCCGCCGCCGCCTACAAGCGCGTCTGCTTCCAAGACCCGACCTTCGCCCCCCACGCGGAGTTGGTGTTCGAGCAGGAGGCCGAGCTCGGGCGGGGCGGCATGGGCGTCGTGCTCCGAGTCCGCGACAAGCGACTCGGCCGGGGCGCGGCCCTCAAGCTCGTCCTCCAACCGAACGCCGACTTGATCCGCCGCTTTCGCCGCGAGGCGGAGATCACCGCCCGCCTGGATCACCCTGGGATCCCGCCGGTCTATGAGGCGGGCACGACGCCGAGCGGCAATCACTACCTGCTGATGCGCCTCGTCGAGGGGAAGACCCTGACCGAGGCGATCCAGGCTGCCCACGCCGAAGGCGCGCCCCTGACGCGCGAGGGACCGATCGGCGCCCTCCTCGAAGCCCTGGTCCGGATCAGCGAGGCCGTCGCCTACGCCCACAGCCAAGGTGTAATCCACCGCGACCTCAAGCCCGACAACGTCATGCTGGGTCAATTTGGCGAGGTCCTCGTCATGGACTGGGGTCTGGCGCGAGACCTGAGCACCCCCGATATCCCGTTCGACGGGATCACGACGCTCCCGCCCGAGGCGATCGCTGAGGCCGAAGCGAACCCCGCCTTGACCCAGCTCGGCTCGGTGATCGGCTCACCGGGCTACATGTCGCCCGAGCAGGCGGGCGGCGAGGTGGTCGACGAGCGCACGGACGTGTTCGCCCTCGGCGCGATCCTGGTCGCAATCCTGACCGGAAGCCCCCCAGTTGAAGGCACGACCGCGATCAATCGGCTGACCCAAACCGTGCTCGGCAAGTTCGTGCTCCCGCAGGCTCGGCGCCCGGACGCGCCGGCTGAGCTTCAGGCGCTCGCGGCGGCTGTCTTGACCGTCGATCGGGAGGAGCGCTTGGGCCACGCGGGAGGCTTCCTTCGCAACCTGCGCGCCTACCTGGCAAACGAGGAGCTTCCGATCTACCCCTACCCGCTTCGGGTCAAGATCGTGCGAGGGGCTCGGCGCCACAGCGGGCTGCTCCTGGCCGGGGGACTCACCGCCAGCCTGCTGGCGCTTGCCGGCGGATTGGGGGCGGCCCTCTCGGTCGCCGAGACGCGACGAATAGAAGCAGAGGCGGAGCACCAGGCCGAGGCCATGGCGCTCATGAAGGAGGAGGCCAGTCACTTGAGGACGGAGGAGTCCGAGCGGCAGGCCAAGGCAGGCCTAAAAGCCGAGAAGGCGAACCTAAAGGCCCTGAAGGCGAAAAACGAAGGGACGCGCGCCCTTCAGCAGGGCATGGATCGCCTTGCGGAGGTCGACCACTTGATTGCGAGCGGAGCGCCGACCAAGCAAGTCGAAGCCAAGATCGCTGAGGGGCTCGCCTTCGCCGAGGCCCGCTTCCTATCCTGGCAGGCCGCTCAACTCTACCTCCGGGCCGAAAACGTCGAGCGAGCCCAAGCGCTCCTAGAGCGGAGCGTCGAACTCTATTCGCCAGCCTATAGGGAGAGGTTCGCGCTCCACCGACTGGAAACAAAGCTAATCATGCGGGCAGCCTTCTCTGGAAAGATCCCGCTCGCAGAACGCCTCCGCCTCGCCAACAAGGCGATCAAGACCCGGATACTGCAGGAGATCTCGAGGATCGCCAAGGAGCACGGAGACAAGAACGCGTTTGCGCTCTACGGAGCCTCGATCGCGTTCCACTTTGAAGGGGACGCCGATCGAGCTCTGTCGGAGATCGAGAAGGCCATCAAGCTCCTCCCGACCTTCCCAGAGGCCTGGATTTTCAAAGGAAGGCTACTTCGGCTTCGTGGCGAACCCGCAGCGGCGGTCGCCGCCGTTCGAAGAGGGGTCGAGTTCAATCCTCGAGACGCCCTCGCCTGGACCGTGCTCGTCAGCTTTTACAGCGAGCAGAAGGACACGGTCCGCTTGCTAGAAGCCCATGAGGCCCTGGCCAACCTCGCCCCTAACGACTGGATCAACCATCACGATCGCTCGATCGCCCTTAGCGACCTTGGGCGATTTGAAGAGGCGATCGAGGCCGTGAAGACTGCCTTGAAGCTGGCTCCCGACGCGCTCGACTTGCGTCTCCTCGAGGTCGAGACCTACCTCCGGGCGAGTCGCTACAAGGAGTCCGTCGCGGCGTTCCGGAAGCTCAGGACCGATCCCGCTGCGGCCAAGGACGAGAAGCTCTGGTTTTGGGGTGCCGAGGCGGAGTTAGAGGTCAAGGATTTGGCAGCCGCAAAGGCCAGCGTCCGCGAGGGGTTGTCACTCAATCCCGACTTCGGGCTCGGCGTGCTTCTCCACGCACGCATTCTGCGCAAACTCGGAGAGCGCGCAAAGGCCCTAGTCGAGCTCGAACGGGTCAAGGTCTTGCTCCCAGGCAATGCTTGGGCTCCCTATTTCATTGCACGAATCCACCACTACTCAAGACGCTACGCCGAAGCAATCGAGGCCTACACGGCTGCCACCCAACTCTCGCCCAGGATCCCTCTGTGGCTCTCTTACCGTGGGTATTGCCGCTGGGAACTCAAGCAGTTCGAAGGGGCCCTCGCGGACTTCACCAAGGCGCTCGCGATCAATCCGCGCCACGAGGAAGCCCTCGCCTACCGGGGCCGCCTCCACCTCTACGCGGGAAGGCCCAAGGAAGCGCTCGCCGATCTCAGAAAGGCGCTCAAGATCAAACCCACTTACCACGTCGCGAGAATGCGGCGCGGCGCGGCATATCTCCTCACGGGCGACAAGAAGCGCGGCCTCAGGGACCTCGAGCGAGCCGTCCCGCGGCTCGGCAAGCGAGTCGAGGCCTTCCTCTGGCGAGGGCGCGCCCGCGCGGCCAACGGCCAATCCCACGCCGCGCGAGCCGACTTCGAGTTGGCGCTGACCTACAGCCCCAACCCCCAGAACAAGGCCTGGCTCGAAGAGGAGCTCGCCAAGCTGAAGTAGGCGCTCAACGCGGCCAGCGAAGCCGCCAGCCGATGTGCATCTCGTTGCGACTCACGACGACTATGTCCCCCGCGGGCGAGATCGCGACCCAGTCTCCCTTTGAGCTCCCCGGCAGTCGCGCGCTGAAGATCGGAGCCTCTGGCACCCTGACGTCCCACACGGACACTGTTCGCTTCGAGACTGCCGCCATCCGCCCCGCAGAGCTCGCCCAGACGACGTGCCGAATGTTCCCCTCGTGCGGCGATTCGAGCGAGACGAGCTCGGCTCCCTCGGGGCCTGCTCGGAGGCTCAGCTGGGCGTGGCGGAAGCCAACGAGGAGCCGATCCCCTCCTGGAGAGAAAGCGGCCGCCTCGGCGGAGTCTTTCGCGGCTCGAGAGTAGCGACGCGAGCCGGTCGCCTCCCAAACCTCGGTCCAGGGCTTCGAAAGCGGCGGCTGGCGGGACAGGAGGGCGAAGGCCCCGCCCCCACCCGCGAGCGCCTTGACGGTGCGCCCCTTGAGGTCGATTGAAGTCAGCGAGCTGCCAAGCTCCCCAAAGGCGACCTCCTTCTTGCTCGCGACTGCCAAGTAGACCCGCCCCCCGACCTCGCTCAAGGCGATCGAGTGCGGGCGCAGCCTGAGGGTGGGGAGCATGGTGATGCGCGGCTCGGGGAGGGTGAAGGTCCCAGCGAGCCTTCCGGCCACGACGACGACCGTCGGTCCATGGGTGGCGAACAGACAGCCACCCTCCGCCATCGGAACCGACCAGACCTTGCCGAGAGCCTCGGCGTCACCCGCGACGTTCCAGCGCTGGGCGAAGCCCAACTTCGAGGTCGCGAGCAGCTCGGCCTTCCCCGTGAACCAGAGCCGCTTGCCGTCCATTTTTCTCAGGTTGAGCACGAAGTCTGGAGAGGTCAGGGTTTGGGTCTCAATGGGCAGCGGCGTCGGCGTCGGCGTCGGCGTCGGCGTCGGCGTCGGCGTCGGCGTCGGCGTCGAGAGTGAGGGAGTCGAGAGTGTGGGAGTCGAGGGGGAAGGCTGGCTAGGGCGCTCCGAGTGGGCAGGGCTCTCTGCGAGAACCGAGCCTGAGTTCTCAGCGGACCAGAGCAGCGACGCGCCGAGCACCACGAGCCCGACAACTCCCGCCGCGAAGGCGAAGGGACCTAGGGAGGAGGGCCTCTCGGCTCGAGCAGCGCGCAAGGCGTCTAGGAACGCGCTCGCGTCCTGGGGCCGCCTCGCCGGGTCGGCCACCAACGTGCGCCGCAGGAGCTGAATCAGCGGTCGGGCAGGCCCCGCTGGATACTCGACTCGGGCGGCGAGGAGCCGAGCCAGGAGTTCGTGCAGGCTCCAGCCCTCCTCGAGGAGCGGGTGCGCCTCGTAGACCGCTTCGTAGAGCAGGACCCCCAAGGCCCACACGTCGCAGGCCGCCGTCGCCTTCTCGCCCCGGACCTGCTCGGGCGCCATGTAAGCCGGGGTCCCGACCGTCGCGCCCGTCGCCGTCAGGCTGCTCTCGCGCAGACCCGCCAGACCGAAGTCAGCCACGACCGCCTCCCCGCTCGGACGAACCAAGACGTTCTCGGGCTTGAGGTCTCGGTGGACGATCCCAAGCGCGTGGGCCTGAGCGAGCCCTGCGCTGACCTGATCGAGCAAGTCCAGGCGCTCGTCAACGCTCCGCTCTGCAAACACGTCCTTGAGTGACTTCCCGCCCTCGACCAGCTCATAGACGAGGTAGGGCTGTCCGCGAACTTCTCCAGCGGCGTGGATCTGAATCACACCGGGGTGCCGAATCTTGGCCGTGACCTCCGCCTCACGAGCGAAGCGCTTGCGAGCCGACGCGTTGTTGAGGCTCAAGAACTTGATCGCGACCGGCCGCTTGAGGTCCTCGTCTTGCCCTCGGAACACGCTCCCCATGCCGCCGCGGCCGATCGGCTCGAGGAGTCGAAATCGCCCCTCGAGGAGTTCTCCGGAGACCGGCCCTGACGGGGCGCGGCCCGAGGGGAGCTCCGAGGGGGGTGGCGTCTCGTCCGCAGGCAACCGGGCTCCTTTTCGAGGCAGTCGCGACCCCCTTCGCGGGCTTACGAAGCGGTTCGCCACCGAGGCGCTAGTCTCGCATGAGAGTCGGGGAGGGCTCTAGCGACCGCCCAAGCTCAACGAGGGAGGTTCCAGCAGAGGTGCTCCGAGTTACGGCTCAGGATCACCGTGTTTCCAGAGGGTGAGAGCGAGACGAAGTCGCCGTTCTCGCCGGGAGGAATCAAGCCCCAGAACAAGGGCGCGTCGAGCTGGCGACGGTCCCACACGGACACGAACCGCTTGGAGGCCGCAGCCAGCCGTCCTCCGTCTCGAGCTGCCTGCGCTCCCCTCCGCGCTCTTTTGGGGAAGCCCACGCAGGATCTTGAGGGCGCAGGGATCCCCGCCAAGAGACGCGCGATAGACGATCCCGGCCGCGCCACGCCCGAGCTCTTCGAACACAGAGAAGGGCCCCCAGGAGAGCGGGCGGAGGGAGTCGGGGGGAGGGAGGGCTCGCCGATAGTCGTCGCGCTCCAAGACACCCTCGTCCATGAGGAGCCCGATCGCGGAGTCGACAGATTCCAGCGGCCCCTCCAGGACGGGACACAGCGCGAGGAGCCGCTCGCCCAGCTCGCGGTCACGAGTCCGTTGAAAAGTGGGGATTACGCGGGAATGATACGGGCTTCGCTTGCAGCCGGGGAGGCGGTCGCGAAACCGCCAAACGCCCCTTGCGAAGCAAGGGAGCGCGCCGTGAGTCCCGGAACTGGAACCGAGCATGCGTAGCATGAGAGCGGAATGGAGGCCGGGGAGGCTCCTGAGAGGCCGCTTGGAGCAGCCTTGGGGCCGGGCGGGGGTACCCCCCGCCCCTACAAAAGCGTGTTGCGAGCCGCCACGGAGGTGCCTTGCGATCGGTTCGGACGCCTTGCAGGCGCGCCATTGCGATCTGTAGGGTGCGGGGTTCACCCCCGGCCGCCGCTTCCCCGCCCGCCGCTTCTCGCTGGGCGACATACCGTTTCGTCCTGAACCACCTCCCTCTCGTTCAGGACGGTCAGCGGGGCGTGGGGACGCTCAAGGCCACCCGGAACCCGATCTTCGGGTTCTCGCGCGACCAACCAAGCGAGCAAGGCGAGCCCGCTTGGGCCCGCCTTGATCACCAGCAACAGAAAAAGTTCTTAGCCAGGTTAGTTAAGTATGACTGGGACGCGTCCGACGCAGACACGTCCCAGTCTCACCAGCAACAGATGAGTCTTAGTTTGGTAAGGCCCCGGCGCTAGTGCGCCGGTGACCTGGTGCGCCCCGGGGTGGCCCCCCGAGGCGCGGGTCGGTTAGCGACCCTCGACTTTAATGTCGTCGAGGAACCAGCCGCTTCGTTGGTCAGTCGCGTCCGAGGAGAACTCGAAGGCGATCGTGATCTTGTCACCAGCGAAGGCCGAGAGGTCGGCGGCCGTCCGCAGCCATGCGCCGCTGAAGCCCGCGAAGCCCTCACCTGGGTTGAACACCGCAGCCGTCAGGTAGCCACCGTTGGGGCGCAAGAGATACCAGGTCGTGCCAGCGTCGGGGCTAACAATGATCCGGCCGCCGTCGGTGCCGTCCGTGTCGAAGAACTGGCTGAAGCTCAGCGTGGCGCTCGTGGCGTTGGTGAGGTCGATCTCCTGAGTGATCAGGAAGGCGTTGGCGTTGGCGCCGTAGGTGCCAACCGTCATGGCCGTGCCAGCTGCCCACTGTCCGCTCGCTGCGAAGCCTGGACCCTTGCCAGCTTGAGGCCGTGAAGCCTCCCACTCGCCGCCGCTAGCGCTGACCGTCAGGTTCGCTCCCTCGAAGTCCTCGCTGTAGAAGACCGTGTTGCCGGGGGTCGAAGGAGTCGCTGGGGTGGCCGGGGTGCCCGGCGTGCTCGGCGTGCTCGGGGTCGTCGCCGGGGTCGCTGGGGTGGTGCCCTTGACCTCGAAGAACTTGTTCCCGCTGACCTTGGTGTAGGCCTCGACGGTCAGGTTACCGGTGGTGGCGGTGGCTGGGACCCGGACGAGCATGACGGCCAGGTTGCCGAGGAAGGGCACGCTCTGCGTCGTGATTCCACCAATGATCGCGGCCTGCTCACCGTTGAAGCGGACAATGTTGTCGTTGGCGGGGCGAGCGAAGTTACGACCGAAGATCGTGACCAACTTGCCAGGCGCTGCGCGGCTGGGGAGGGTGTAGATCACCGAAGGGGTGCCGCCCGACTGCATGTTGAGCGTGAAGGTCTTGCCGCTGCTTGCTTGCGAGTTGCTGACCACCATGAGGTCGCCAGTCTGGACGCCGGTGGGGACCTCGACGATCAGGGTCTCGACCGGGCCGAGGATCGGAAGGCGCTTGATCTTGACTTCGAACAGGACCTTGCCGAACACGCCGCCTTGGAACATGACCTGGTTGTTCTTCTTGTCCTTGGCGAAGTTCTGACCGGCGATCGTGATCAAGTCACCAGGCTTCCCGTTGCTCGGGTAGATCGCGAGGATCCGAGGAGCAGGCACGGGAGCGGCGGGCGGGGTCGGGTTGCCCGGCATGATCGGGGTCGTGTTGATCGGAGCCTGGGTGGGCTTGGTCCCGGGAGGAGCCGTCGCCGAGTATTCCTCGACCGAAGCCAGGGCGCCTGTGCTGCCGTAGCCACCGACGACGAGCACGTTTCCGTTGGGGAGGAGCGTGGCCGTGTGGGCCGAGCGACCTTCGATCAGGCTGCCAAGCGGAGCGACCTCGTTGGTCTGACCGTTGTAGGCCTCGACCGAAGCGCTCATGGCTTGGCTGCGGCCGGCGATCGCGAGCAAGCGTCCGTCGCGGATCGGGGTCAGGGTCAGGTCCTCGCGAGCCTCGGCGAGGGCGGGAGCGGCGCTCCACTGACCCGTCGTGGCGTCGAAGCGCTCTGAGGTGGCTTCGATCCGAGCCGAGCTGTTACCGCCAAAGACGATCGCTCGTCCAGCGTCGGTCAACGCGAGCGCCGAAGCGTAGCGATCGATCGAGAGGCTGCCGGCCTTCGAGAAGGTCCGCGAGACCGGGTTGAAGAGCTCAGCGCCCGCGGCGCTCATTTGAAGCGCTCCAGGGGTGAAGTTCTTCAGGCCACCCTGAATCAGGATCTGGCCGCTCGGCATGAACACGGCCGAGGCCGCGACGCGGTCCTCAGTCATTTGAGCGCCGAGGGGGACAATGTTGTTGGTCGCCACGTCGTAGAGCTCAGCGCTGGCGAGCGAGCCCTTGAGGCCGGCTCCACCGGAGAGGAGCACGAACTCCTTTCCTTGAATGCGGAAGGGAACCGCGACGTGCGAGCTGCGAGCCGATCCCATCATGGGGCCCGCGGTGACGGTCTTGGCGACCGGGTCGACGATCTCGATCGAGCTGAGGATTTGGTTCCCCGAGGCGTCCTTCTGGCCACCTGCGACCATGATCTTGCCGTTGGAGAGGAGCGTCGCCGTGTGGCCCTTGCGAGCCTCAGCGAGGGTGCCGACTCCGACCCATTGGCCGTTGACATACATTTCGATCGTGCCCGAGACGTTGCCTCGGCTCTCGCCGCCAATCACGACGACTCCACCGGGGGTTCCGGTCGCCGTGTGCTCGCCGCGAGGCGAGGAGAGGGTCGAAACTCGAACCGTCGCGCCAAGGACGGACTGGTTGCTTGCGACGACCGCGGTGGTGGTTGGGGCGACGGTTGAGGCGCTCTTCTCCTTCTTGTCCGAGCTGCAGCCAGCAGTGGCTACTACAAGGACGAGGGCGAGGGCGCTTCCTATTTTAGTCGTGAACTTCACGTGGGTTTTCTCCTGTTGCTGAGCGCTGGTAGGCGCTGTTGAAGGAGCTATGAGCACGCGCTTTGCCAATTGGCGCTCACGATGACGCAAGTCACGTTTCATTAAGGAGATGCGCCGCAAGTGAGGCGTATCGGCGACATGAAACCAAGGGCCTCATTCGTTTCGCTTCCGAGTTATGGGCGGGTCGAGTTGCCCAAAATCGGGTGACGCCGACGGGAAACATTGCAGCACAAGCACTTCCGACGACGGGAGTTGCGGTGACGCATTGCGTCTCGTTTGCGAGTCTCCGCTTTCGTGGCCAGGTGGAGGGTGCGGCCGAATCGCATCACGTCGGGGCAATGGGAGCGATGGCCCCCAGACCACTAGTGGGGTGTCAGGAGGCGATTTTCTCAGTTGCGCCGGCATCGTCGTCGCTGGCAAGGCGCGAGGAGCGGAGCTTACCGGGCGTAAGTGACCGACGAGCAACGCCGCCAGCGGC
>JAESQQ010000038.1 GCA_016765095.1 Planctomycetota bacterium
CCGCCCGGCCCCCAGACCTTTCCGATCGGCCTCTCTGGAGCTTCATCGACGCCGCTCGCGCACTTAACCGTTGCTACGTCAGCCTCTGTAAACCCCGCCCCAACATTCACCTGTACCGGTATCTCCGGGTCCAGCCACTAGCCCTGCGCGCCGTCGCTTCTCTCAGCCCTGCGAAGTGAGCAAGGAAGGGGACTATCGGATCGTCTCCGTTGACTGACCCCCGCCAAGCCTAGTGAGGCAACCGGTAGGCGGAGGCTGTCCCTCCGGCAAAGCCGCTCGACCTCCCACGGCGGCGTGCTAGCTTCCACCCGCCAGAGCCGGAGTCGTGTGAGCGTCTTTTCGTTGCAACTCGAGGTGGGAGACGGTCCTTGGGAGACGGGAGGTGGGGTCACGGGCACCGTGATCTTCACGGCTCAACGCGAGGTCGACGTCAGCGTCAGGGTCACCCACGGCTGGAGGGTCATAGGCCACGGCTCGGGGGGTGACTCCACGACCAAGCGACTCGCGAGCGCCCTCTTGAGAGGCAAGCACCGAATTCCATTCGAGGTCACGCTCGAGGGCTGGCCGCCGACGCTCCAGGCGGAGCACTTCGAGGTCGAGCACTTCCTCAGCGTCGTGGCCCGTGCCCGTGGAGGAGGTGAGCAGCTCGTTGAGGAGCGCATTCTGCAAGTCGTGCCGGGGGCGACTTCCCTTTCACACCTCGAGCGGGAGGAGGCGGAGCGCGCGGAGCAAACGGTGGTGGTCTCACCCTGGCACTGTTGCGCCCTCCTCTGCTTGGTTGTGGCGGGGGTGGCAATGTGGAAGGTGGACGGAACCCCGGGGAGGGCCATGGGGGCCGTCGGACTGTTCGTGGCCGGGGTGACATTCCTGACTGGGTTCAGAAACGCTCTCTCCCAGCGGCGCCTGGGGGAGGTCTTCGTCGGGCTGGAGTCCTCAGTCCTGGGCAGCTCTGTCCCCGTGCTTGTGCACTTCAAGCCCAAGACCGACGTCGTGATCAACGAGGTGGTCATGGTCCTAAGCGGACAGGAGGTCGCCAAGCTGTGGAAGGGAGACGACAATTTCGACCTCGAGACCCACGATCATGCGCTTGGGAGCACGGTGTCACTCTCGAAGGGGGCGGCGCTCCAGGCGGGGGAACGCTTCAGGGTGGAGCACTGCTTCACGCTCGCCGAGGGGGCTCCGCCCAGCCTGAGTTCCTTTAGCCACCAGATCAACTGGAGCGTAGAGATTCGAATCGACGTCAAGGGCTGGCCGGATTGGGAACAGTCCTATCCGCTCTGCGTCGTTCCCAAGACCCATCGCGTTGAACTCCAGGTCAAGCCTCGGAGGAAGGGCTCCGATTCGCGCTGCCCCTACTGCCACGATTCCGTCGGGAAGCGAGACGATTGGGTCGCCTGTGCAGGTTGCCGCACCGTCTTTCACGCCGACTGCATTCGAGAGCTCGGGGTGTGTAGCACTCGTGGCTGCGGGAGCCGCACCATGCGGCGACGCCGTCGACCCTAGGGTGCTCCAAGGCTAGCGGCCGAAGGCTCTCTTTAGCCTCTGCTGCGCTCCGTCGTGGTTCTCGCGCTTCTCGGTCGGGAGGCCGTCGTCTTCTGGTTCGCGACGCGTCGTCCCAGGCGGGCTAGAGCTTCTCTTCGTGGTCTCCATGAACGACGTGGGCATAGGGCATTGGGAACAGGAGCTTGCCACCTGAGTCGAGCCACTCGCGCTCGCGCTCCACGATTTCGGTCTTGAAATACCAGGGCAAGACGAGCATGACGGCCGGGTCTTGGGCTCGAGCCGCCTCCTCGGAGATCAGCTCAATGTCGGTTCCGAGTGTCCGGAGGCCAACTTTGTCGGGGTTCCGCTCGCTGATCGCGGGCATCAGCTCCTTGGTGATCCCGAACAGCTGGAGCAAGACGTTGCCCTTGGTGGACGCACCGAGCCCGAGGACCTTGCGGCCCTCCGCGCTCCGGGCCTCTAGGTAGTCACGGACCTTCTGGCCGAGGGTCTCGATTTCTTTCCAGAACTCGGTGTAGGTCTCGGGGCTCGTCAGCTTGAGGGCGACTTCTTCGGCGCGGAGCGCGTCGAGGCGCGCCTCCTCGGCGGGATCTGTGGGGCGCGCTGAGTCCTTGTGGGTCACGAAGATCCGAATGCTGCCGCCGTTGACGCCGTTGGTCGAGGCGTCGAACACCTTGAGCCCGTTGCGGTCCATCAGAGTCTCGAGGACCGCCAGGCTGTAGTAGGTCAGGTGCTCGTGGCAAATGTCGTAGAAGTTGAGGTTGCTGAGCATCAGGGGCAAGTAGCTCAGCTGGGCGCACCAGACTCCGTCCGAGTCCAGGCTCTCCTTGATCTGAGCCACGAACGCGTTCGGATCGGAGAGGTCGTAGAACATGGCGCAGCAGGTGAAGATCTTGGCCGACGCGTCGGGGAACTTCCCCTTGAGCGCAGCGGCTGAGAAGTAGTCGTTCACGATCGTGATCGACTCGGGCAGCTCCGACCAGTCAATGTTCTGAGCCGGCTCGAGGCCCACGCGCTGGAGGGTGTCTGGGTATTCGCGGAGGAGCGTCCCGTCGTTGGCGCCGATATCGACCACCATGGATCCCTCCTCGAGCGTGACGCGGCTCGAGACGTCTGCCACGACGTCCTTGAGGTGCTCGCGCATCATGGCGTTGGTCGCGCTCCGGTAGAAATACTGCCGGTAGAGCATGTCGGGGTCGACGGTCTCATGAAGCTGGAGCAGCCCGCAGCCGCCGGCCTCGACGTCGCAGAGCCGGAGCGTCATGGGGACGAGGATGTCCGCAGCCTCGGCGGTCGCGTTGTCCTCCACGAAGGTGGGTGAGAGGTGCTGCGGCTCGATTCGGATCACCTGAGTCAGGTCTTCCGAGCCGCAGACGCGGCAGCGTTCGAGAGCGGTGTAACAATCCACGTGGAACTCCTAGAGAGTCAGGTCTAGAACCCCGCCGGGCTGCGGCGGAGGCGCTCCCGCACGATCAGACGGAGGATCTTCATCCCAGTCTTGTGGGGGATCATTTTTCGTTCGCCACCAATTCGTGGCGGCTCGGTGCAGCCGACTTCGCACACCCGGAGGCCGGCGCGGGCGAACTTGATCGAGCTCTCGCAGGGCCAGCTGAGGCCTTCTTCGGTCAAGTCTAGGTCGAGCGCGACGCTCTTGCGGAAGGCGCGGAAGCCAACAAGCACGTCGGTGTAGCGGGCGCGGAACATGACGTTGACCAGGGTCGTGAACATCTTGTTTCCAAAGGCGGTCAGCGGGCTGTCGTCGTCGCTGCGGGCGCCGTCGGCGTAGCGGGAGGCGACGACGAGGTCGTAGCCCTCTCGCATTTTGGCGACCACGTCTGGGATCCGGGCGGGGATCGCGTTCCCGTCGGGCGTGAACTCGACGATGATCTCGTTCGCTGCGTGGCGGAGGCCCATTTGCATGGCGCAGCCGTAGCCGCGGCCCGTCTGCTTGAGGACCGTTATCCCCTGGCTCTCCATGTATTCGATCGTCCCGTCGGTCGATCCGCCGTCCACGCAGAGGATCTCGTCCACCGCGCTCCGGTCGAGCTGGGGCACGATCGTCTCGAGGGCCTCGATCTCGTTGAGGGTCGGGAGCAGAAGTGTGCTCCCCCAGGTCGCCGGATTGTTGAGGTCTTGCTCGCTCATGCCTCGACCCTTTTCTTGCGGTTCGCGGTGTACCAGGCGTAAGCGCGAGCCAACCCCTGGTCGACGTCGATCTTCGCCTGCCAGCCGTGCGCGCTCGTGCGGGCGACGTCGAGGCACTTGCGCGGCATTCCGTCGGGCTTGTCTGGGTTGAAGACCAACTCGCCTTCGTAGCCAACGACCTGCTTGATCTTCTCGGCCAAGGAGCGAATCGTGAGGTCCTGGCCAGTCCCCACGTTGAACACCTCGTGGGGGCTCTCGCCTCGGCCGCGCTCGAGGAAGTGGCAAATGCTGTCGGCCATGTCGTCGACGAACAAGAACTCGCGGCGCGTGGTCCCCGTCCCCCAGATCTCGACCGAGGGCGCCTGCTCCAGCTTGGCGGCGTGGAGGCGACTCAGGAGCGAGGAGACGACGTGCCCGTCTGGGCTGTCGAAGCTGTCGTGAGGCCCGTAGAGGTTGCAAGGGATCAGGCTCAGAAAGTCCGTCCCGTGCTGACGGTTAAGGAACTCACAGAGCTTGATCCCGGCGACCTTGGCGATCGAGTAGCCCTCGTTGGTCGGCTCGAGGGACCCGGTCAGGAGCGAGTCCTCCGCCATTGGCTGGGGGCAGGCCCGGGGGTAAATGCAGGAGCTCCCAATGAACAGGAGCCGCTTCGCGTCGGCTTCGTAAGCGGCGTGGATCACGTTCATAGCCATGACCAAGTTCTCGTAGAAGAACTCAACGGGCCGGCTGATGCTGGCGCGGATCCCGCCAATGTGCCCAGCCAAGTGCACGACGCGCTCGGGACGCTCGGCTTGAAAGTAAGCCTGCACGGCCGACTGATCGCGGAGGTCGAGCTCCTTGGAGGAGGGCGTGAGGAGGTCCTCGAAGGAGGGGGGAGCGTCAGCGCTGGCGAGGCGCGAGAGGAGGGCCCGGCCCACCATCCCAGACGCGCCGGTGATCAGGAGTCGTCCGCCAGACATGGTCCCTGTTCCTTGGCGCTCGCCGCACTCGACGCTCCCGGGGTGGGGAAGCTGAGGGCGAGAACTCGGCGGGAGGGTAGGCCCCCCTCGAGCCTCCGTCAAGACCGGGGGCCCTCTGCCAGAGGCAGTTGGGCGGCGTTCGGCCGCTCGCACGCTAGGCGGGGGTGCCGTGTTCCCAGTGCTGCCCATCACAAGTTGCGGTACACCCCATTGCTTTCGGAGGGGAGGGGTTTACAGCTCCTGACGTTGACA
>JAESQQ010000402.1 GCA_016765095.1 Planctomycetota bacterium
CGCAGCCGGGCGCTGCGCAGTGGCCGTGGGTTTCAAAGCACTCGCCGTGGTGAACAGCCAGGCAGGACGCGCAGTAGAGCGCCTCGTCCCGGGTCAGGCTGTCGTGGCAATAGATGCAGGCGACCGCGATCAGGACCCCGGCCCCCTCGTCTGGGGCGGGTGCTTCCGGGCGTGGAGCGTCGAGGGCCGCCTCGAGTCGTGCCCAGCCCCCCTTGGCCAGGGCGGGCGTGTCCTCGGGCTGGGCGAGGGCCTCAAAGGCGGTGCTCAAGGCGATTTGGAGCTCGGGCAAGCGGTCGCAAGCCTCTTCGGCCGTCTCGATCTCGTCGGGCTCGAGGAGGCCTGCGCAGGTGAGGGCGATCAAGTCCAAGGGTTCTTCAAAGGTCTTCATGCCTGTCCTCCTGAGACGTATCCCTGTTCGCGGAGTGTGCGGGCGAGGTGAACAGTGGCCTCCCGAAGCCGGTTCCGGGCCGTGCGTTCGCTGACCCCGAGCGCTTCAGCGACAGCGCGGAGGGTCAGGCCTTGGTCGTGGCGGAGGAGGAGCGCGGCGCGGTGGCCGGCGGGGACTCGCGCCAGCGCGGCTTGGACTTGGGCTAAGGTCTCGTCGCGAACCACCGCGCTGGGAGGGCTCGTCTCGTCTGCGGCCGGGTCGATCCCCTCGACGGGCTGGGTCTTTCGAATCGCCTGGCGGCGAATCGCTGCGATCCCCACGTTGCGCGCCACGCGGAGCAGGTAGGGGCGCAGGGGGCGCTCGGGGTCGAGCGTCTCGCGGGCGCCGTGGACTCGGAGCAGCGTCTCTTGGAGGGCGTCCTCCGCGGCGCTTGGGTCTCCGAGCAGTCGCTGGAGGAAGCGGAGCAGGGTTGGGCCGTGAGCCTCGTAGAGGGCCCGAAAGGCCTCCCGATCCCCAGCCTGAATCTTTTCGATCAGTTCCCGCTCGGGCGCGTGCATTGCCGTCTTACTCAGAATGGATCCTTCCGCCGCGTCTCTTGAAGTACGCGCGAGGACCTTTAGACCGGCAGGATTCGCGCTAACTCCCGTCCGCGCAAGGGTCTCGTGACAGCGAGGGCTTGAACCTCGCGACAGGGCGCTTGGAAGTTGCCACCATGGGCCTCGCGCGACTCCGGGCGCGCGCGCAGGAGAGATCATGCACTTCAACCGCCGCCAATTCGTGTGGACCCTGGGCGCTGGGCTGAGCGCTAGCCTCTGGCCGCCGCTTCTCGAAGCCGGCGAGGACGGCGCCCCCGAGGCGGCCCGAAGCCTCTACGAGCGCTACCAGGGGCTCAAGGTGCCTTCAGGCCAGGGCGGGGGCTACGGAGTCAGCACCTCGGGCGATATCGCGGGGCCCTTCTATCGCAAGGGGGCGCCCTTTCAGGCCAAGCTGGCCGCCAAGGGTGAGCCCGGGCGACGTCTGAGCGTCCGCGGATTTGTTGTCAAAGGACCTGAGTGCGCGCCGGTTCCCAACGCGATCCTCGACGTCTGGCAGGCGACCGCCAAGGGCCGCTACGACAACGACGACCCGCGCAATCCGCCGGCCAAGGGCTCCTTCAAGCTGCGCGGGAAGATCAAGACCGACGCCAAGGGGCGGTTCGAGTTCCTTACGATCTGGCCGGGGCGCTACAAGATCGGGCCCAACCGTTGGCGGCCGGCTCACCTCCACCTCACGGTCACGGCGCCTGGCTGCGAGGAGCTCACGACTCAGCTCTACTTCGCGGGCGACCCCCACAACGCCAAGGACCCCTGGTTCAAGGCGTCGCGGGCCCTCAAGCCCAAGGAAGACAAGGAGCACAAGCTCTGGATCGCGACCTACGAGGTCGTCTTGAAGAAGACTCCAGCCAAGCCAGCCAGTCGCCCGAACAAGAGGTAACCCCGACGAACAGGTGTGCAGCTTGAGAAGGTTGGTCATAGGTCACGCCTGGACAAGCGACGGGCGGGGGTAAACCCCGCACCCTACAGATCGCGCTCGGGCCCGGCAGGCGCCGAACCGACCTCCAATGGCTCGCAACACGCTTGAGTAGGGGCGGGGTTTACCCCCGCCCGAGGCGTCGCGACAGCGACCCTCCGACAGGGGTCTACTTCTTGCGCCTGTTGGAACCTGCGGGCAGCGGCGTGGTCTCGGTGGCCTTGGCCGCGCCCGCGGTCAGGGTCCGCAGCTCCGTCAACCGCTCGCGGTAGACGAAGGCGTAGCGCGTTCCGTCGAGCCAGTCGTAGACCTGGTTGAGGGGCGTCACGAGACCCATGTGGGGGACCGCGACGTCGATCATGTTCTTGTAGGCCGAGATCCGAGACAGGACGCCGATCATGGTCCGCGACTTGGCCTCGTAGATCCCGCCGCCGGAGTTCCCAAAGATCGTGGGTGCGTTGATCATCCAGTAGTGGCTCCCGTCGAGCTCCTTCTCCTTGGAGGTCAATTCGCCCGAGGTCGGGAGCGGCGAATAGCCGAGCGGACAGCCGATCGCGTAGACCTTGCTGAACACGGGCGTTCGCGCGAGGCCTCCTCGCGTTGGGATCCGGGCCTTGGTTGTGTAGACGTGGTACCCCCGGACCTCGAGGAGAGCCAAGTCGAGGTCGATCTGGCGGGCCACGAGCTTCGCGAGTTCGGTGCGGATCAGCTTCCCTTTGGCGTAGAAGTCGACTTCGAGCGGGGTTCCGCCGTCCTCGTCCTCGGCCTCTTCGACGATGTGATACGCCGTCAGGACGTAGCTCCGGGCGCGGCCGCGTCCGACGGGCTTGCTGAGCAGGATCGTGCCCGAGCCGACCTCGCTCTTGGACTGGACCCGGACCGTGGGAGACATCAGCTCTCGGTAACGGAGCTGGACGTCGGCGTCGTGGCGCGCGCTCTCCAGGAGCTGCTCGTGGTCTTTGGCCGCGCGCGAGAGGCTCTTGACCCTGGCGTCGAGCTCACTCAGTCGACCTTGGAGCGCGGCTTGGCCGCGGCCCTCGCGCAAGGCGCGCTCGAGGCGAGCCTCCAGGCGTGCTCGGGCCTCTTGGCTCGACCTCTGGCGCAGGCTGCTCCGCTCGTCGACGGCGCCGAGCTCGTTCGCGAGGTCGGCCAGGCGGCCCTTGGTGACCTTGGATTGACCCTGGATATTCGCGAGCTCGATTCGTGTGGCCGCCAGCTCGTTCTGAATCCCGGCCATGAGCGCGGAGAGGGCTGCGAAGGTCCCCACGACCAGGAACACACTGGTGATCTGCACATAGCGCTTTGAAATTCGCACCGAGACGGTCTCCCTGGAACGAGGATAGCCAGGCGGGGTCCCACCCGCCAAGAGTCCTCCCGCCCCGCCCGCACGTGATTGCGTCGGGCCCTGAACGTATATCGGGAGTCTCGGCTGCCGAGTTGAGCCCGATTCGAGAGCAAAGGAGGGCCTTGCCATGACCGGCGCGGCCCCAGATGAGCTTCCCCCTGCCAGTGCGCCGGCCTCCGCCGAGCCAAGGGGCGAGGCTGCGGACCTGAAGCCAGGCCCGACGGGGACGCTCCCCAGTGACGGGCGCGAGAAGTTCGTGCTCGTCAGTCTCCTCTTCCTGTGGACCTTCGGCGGCTACTACCTGATCGGGCTCAACTACGACCCGGGCCAGGCCGCTTCCCTCGCGACGGCCTGGGACGACGCGATCCCCTTCTTGCCGATTTTCATGTGGGCCTACGAAGGCGTCTACACCGTGATCCTGTTCCCGGTGTTCGTTGTCCGTTGTCAGCGCCTGTTCCGTCGCGTCATTTGGGGCTACTTCTGGGTCGCGACCGTTTCGCTCGTGATCTGGGCGCTGTTCCCGGTCGCGGCCATCGAATTACGTCCCGACGTGACGAAACTCGACCCGAGCGTGTTTCACCACTGGGGGGTGCGGGTCAACTACGCCCTCGACCCGCCCCTCAATCTGTTCCCCTCGCTGCACGTCGCGATCGCGACTCTGGTCGTGGTCTGCGCCTACAAGGCGCGCCCGGCCTACGGCGCCCTGGCGGGATCCGGAGCGGTCTTGATCGCGCTCTCGACGGTGTTCGTCAAGCAGCACTTCGTGGTTGACGTCGTGGGGGGAGTCGTCCTGGCCGGGGTCGTGTCCTGGTTCACCCTCGCGGATTACGACCCCGGCGAGGAGGCGAGCGTGGCCGACGTGGCCTACTCCTGGAAGGGCGTGCTCGGCTACGGAGCGTTCCACCTCACCCTGGTGGTCGGATTCCTCGCGCTCTTCCTCCTCGACTGGCGTCCCTTCGAGTAGCCGCGGGGATCAGCGCGCCGCCGGCTCGGTGTAAGGAGCCGGGAGCACGAAGACTTGCCCATCTCGGGTTCCGACCGCGATCAGGGCTTTGTCAGGCCCGGGCTCCCTCTCGAATCAGCCCTGTGATCAGCACCTCCCCGTCGGGGGTAATCAAGGCCGAGAGGGCTGTTCCAGGCAGGTCGTGTCGCTCTCGAATCGAGACCGAGTCTGCGGAGTGCTCGACTCGGTAGACGAATCCCCGAGTGGAGTCGGCTTGGTGGGGTCCGCCTGACGCGTAGAGGCAGGGCAGTCGGGGGTGCGGGGTCAGGTTCAGGCCGCGGAGCGCGAACTTGACTTCGTTGAGGACGAGCCGCTCAGCTCGGCCCAGTTCGGTGCGCGAGAGGAGCGCGAGGAAGCCTTGGTTGGGCTCGGAGTCCCCCAGGACCCTGCGCCGCCGTTGACCGATCAGGAGGACTCTGTCTTCGAAGACCCCAAAGATCCTTGATCTCGAGGTGGACCTGGACTCGAGTCGTGAGCCGTTTTCCAGTCGGCCCGAGCCGATCCAGAGACTGGCCGCCGCAGGTCCAGGTCGCGTCGCCCAGCAGGCGGACTCGCTTGGTGTGGGGCAGATTGTCGAGCTGCAGCCGAGTCGATTCGTGGGAGCCTCGGGTCAAGTCGTAGAGGGGAGCGCTCGCCCGGCGGCCGTAGAGTTGCAGCTGTCCGTCTGGACGAAAGAGCGCGTTTAGGCGCTTCCCCTTCTGGCCGTGCTCCAAGACCGCGAGCACGCGCCCTTCTGCGAGCGAGCCGAGCTCGCGCCGAGGCCGTAGACGTCAACGGTTGGGCCGATCAGGCCTCGCTCTCCCGAGGCCTGCTCGGGGGGCATGTAGGCCGGCGTCCCGAGCAGGGCACCGGTGGCGGTCATGGAGCGAACGTCGACGCTCTTGGCGAGTCCGAAGTCGGTGATCCGCGGTCGCCCGCTCGGATCGATCAGGATGTTGGCTGGCTTCAAATCGCGGTGGAGGACCCCCGCAGCGTGGGCGTGCGCCACCGCCCCGAGCTCTCGCTCAATCACATAGGGCCCCACGACAGTCGGGCTCATGCTCGCGCTCCTGGGAGCGAAGGGGGGGGCGTTGTTGGGTCCTGGACCGCACCGGCGCATTCTACGTCGTGCCAGCTGGCTACTCATGCCCACCCTCGCGAGCCGAAAAGGGTAGCCTTCGCGCCACGTGGTCGGATCCTCTCCCATTCGCGCGGTGACCCTCCTGGCGCTCTTGGTCGGGGGGGTCCTGCCTGCCTTCGCTCACGACTCCGCCTCAGAGGTTCCGCATTCCCCAGAGGAGGTTTGGCAGCCCTCTTCGGCGACGCACCTCGGCGGCTCGTTCGGGTTGACCGGGTTTGGGACCATGATCGACGGGCGGATCCCGAGTCCGCTCCTCACCAACCCAGATCCAGGAGATCCCCTGGGCGGTTACTCGACGCGCTTTTCGCTCCGCTACGACCTCTTGGTCACGAGCCGCGAGTTGCGGGGAGCGGAGCGTCGCTATCGGGTGCGGGAGCGGCGCGAGTCTTTTCGGGCCCACTACGGACTAACGGTGCATGGATTGGACCTGAGCCTTGGGCTCCCTTACCAGCGGGAGCGAGTTCAGCTCGGCAAGCCTGGCAGCCCCGAGGGGCAGCTCCGTGAGGAGGGGGTTGGGGACGTCACCCTTGGGGCCAAGCTCGGGCTTCGGATCCCAGAGTTCCTGTTCGGAGAGTGGGCCGTGGCGGCCTTCGCTCCCTACGTCCTGGCGCGGATTCCGAGCGGGGCCGACCGTCTCCAGGAGCCTGCCTACGCCGAGGCTGGGCTTGCGATTGCGGGTCCCTATGGGTCCAGCTTTCGCTGGGTTGGGAACTTCGCGTTTCGCCGCTACGAGGGCGGTTTGATCGCTGGGATCTATCGGTTCGGAGCCTCCGCCGTCCCTCTCGCAGACTCCTCACGAACGCTCCGGGTCTACTTGCACGTGGCCGGAATCGAATACGAGGGGCGTCCCAACTCGGACGTCGATGTCGAGGCGGGGGCTCAGCTCCTCCTCGTCGAGCGCGTGAGCGTCGACTTCGGGCTTTCGTATCGGCTCGTGGACTCGGGCTTCGTGAGTCGTCGCCTCGGGCGCTCTCTACAGGCGACTTTCGGCGAGGTTCCGCGGGGCTGGTGGGGCGATCGGGCCTTCGGGGTCACCTTTGCGCTCGGGTTCGTGCTGTGAGCCGCCCCGCCTTGCGTCGCGTCCGGTTCGCGCCATTGTGTCTCCTTGTGACACTGCACGTGGCGGGTTGCGCGGTGGCTCCGCCTCCTCCGCTCTGGAGCGATCCACGGTGGCAGGACTTGATGCGGGACGGCGACCTGCCTAGCCGGGGGCGGGTCTTCGTTCCCCCGCCCGCGCTCGATCGCGATCCCGGGTTGGTGTTCGCGAAGGAGGCGCCAGTGACGCTCGAGTCTGAGGGGCGGAGCAAATACTGCCCGGATCTCCCGAGCGGCTTCCACCACGACCTCCGCGAGGTCCTTCAGCACAACACGGGCTACGAGTTCGTGCTCTGGGACTCCGATCATCCTCGTCGTGGACCGCCTTCGTCCTGTGACTCGGTCCTGGAGCTTCGCGTCACTCGCTATCGGTTCGAGTTGATCAAGACGGGACAAGGTTCGGCCATGGCGGCGATGTGGTTTTGGGGATTCCCACACCTCGCGACGTTCTACAACGCGCCAGACGAGCTCTATCGCTGTGAGTATCGCGTCGAGGCCACGCTCCGGCCGCTCACGAAGGGGACCCCACGAGTCCGTCGCCTGCGGGGAACGAAGGAGCTCCTCCTGACGGACTTTCAGCGCGGCTGGACCCTGACCTCCTATTGGCCCGAGCAGAGGTTGAACTGGACCGGTGGTCGGGACGTGATTCAGGCTTGGCAGGCTTATGGGGAGGGGGTCGAGGCCAGCTGCGAGCCGCACGCTCGCAGAACCCTTCTGATCGACCTCGTCCGCTTCCTAAGGGAGCCCGAGCGCTAGCGCCGAGCGCTAAACGGGAGTTCACGCTTCCTAGTAAAGCGGAGCGCGATTCTGGCTCTCTTCGATTTCGAGGTCCTTGGCGAGCCCGAAGTCCGTCAGGACCCACAGGGCCAGCCCGCCCCGATCCTGACAAAGCACGTTGTCCGGCTTCAAGTCGCGGTGGATCAGCCCGGCGGTGTGAACGTGGCGGAGGGCCGCGCAGAGCTGCTCCGCGAGGTCCCAGACTTCGTCGATCGGAAGAGGCCCCGCTCGGCTCAAGCGCTGGCCGAGGTTCTCGCCATGCACGAGGGGCATCGCGAACCAGGGTGACCCGTCAGGGGGGGTCCCCGGCGTCGAGCACGCTCAGGACGTTGTCGTGCCGCAAGCGCCGCAGCGCGCGCAGCTCACGCCGGAAGCGCCGAACTTCGCCCAAGGCCGAACGAAAGCGCGCCTCTCGGCCCGCGTCTCCCTCGTGGGCGGGCAAGTCGATCTCGACGAGGTAGGTCTCTTGGGCTCCGGTCTCGCTAAACCCGACCCCCGCCAGGGCCTCGAGCCAGGGGACGAGCTCGCCAGGCGGCGCTGCCCACGGAAAGCGCAGCGCGCGGTGCGCAGCCAAACCGTCGAAGGGCTCCGCGCTCACCGAGCCCCTCTCAGCCCGGCCTTGGACGAGGCGCTCGCATACGCCTCCAAGACCGCCGCGCGAGCCGCAGGAGCTGGGGCGACCCAGCTCGAGAACGAGTCACTCACGAGCTGTTCGACCTCGTCGAGGTCGATCGTGATCCCCCGCCCGAGGAGCACGAACTCCAGCGCAATGCTCACCTCGTGGTACCAGGTCTCGTTGCAGCCGGTGGCCTCGATCACGAGTTCGATCACCGCTCCGCCGAGCGCCCGCGCCTCGTCTAGGGGATCCGCCTCGCTCGGAGCGGCGTCGCCAAGCGCGATCAGCTTGACGTAGTAGCTCTGGACCGCGTTGACTTGGCCCAGGACCCGCTCGACCGCGCGGGGGATCTCCTCGGGAGTCTTGGGGAGGCAGTGGCAAGGGCACCAAGCCGGGTTCCAGTCCTCAGCGAGGCCCGGGAACCACGAGCCCGCCCCCTCCCTAACGACGGCCCGAAAGGCTGGCAGGTGCGGCCAGTAGTAGCCCTTCTTCTCTTGCCACATCTCCTCGGTCTCGAAGAATCCTCGCACGCCTGCCTCGAGACGCGCGACCCGGTAGCCCTCAACGCCCAGCCGAACCCCGATCCACTCCGCGCTCACACCTTGAGCGCGGGCTTCCGCCTGGAAGTAATGCTCGCGGTCCTCAACGGACCCCGACTCCTCCCAGCGGCGTCGCAAATCGATCAGCTCTCTGTCCATGTCCGAATCCGCAAGGCGGGCCTATTCCTCAGGAGCAGCCTGTTCCTCAGGCCCTCTCCCGGGTCTGACGCTCCAGATACGAAGCAGACCAGAGACCCACCAGATTCCCAGCCGGATCCCGGAACTCGGCCGAGAACCCGTTATCCCCACCCACGGGCTCCTCTGGCGTGACCACAAACCCGCCTGCGGCCTCGATCTGCTTCAAAGTCGCCGGTATCGAGGCCACGGCGAGGTAGAGCAGCACGCCGCCCACGGCCGCGACGCTCAAATCGGTCCGCAGACCGCCCTGAAGGGAGTCCCCCGCCTCAAAGGAGGCGTAGGGCACCTCGCTCAAGTCGCTGGCCTCGACCTTCCAGCCGAACACCCCCGTATAGAAGGCGCTCGCGACGGCGAGGTCGGGAGCGGGGATCTCGAGGTAGATCACGCGAGCGCTCACGCGCGAAGGCTTGGATTCGAGAGGACCTGGACCACGCGCTCACTCTACCGGCGGCGTTCGTCCCGTCGATCAAGTCGATGGGCAAGATTTTCCCCTCCCGTTTCATGGCTTCGGAGCGCTCCTGGGACGAGCCACGCCAACACAGGACTTGCGAGCGAGGGCCGGCCCTTGCCCAGGAGACAGGCGAAGGACGGAAGGAGCCCCTCAAATGAAGATCACGACCCTCACCCTGGCCCCACTTCTCTTGACCAGCGCGCTGCTCGCAGGCTGCGGAGGCAGCGGCGGCCCCGGCGGTGGCGCCACGGGGAGGAGCGCCGCCCCCGTCTCGACTCGGAGCCTCGGGCCACTGGTCCAAGACACCACAGCCCTCCCCGGGCTCGCCCTTGGCCAAGCCGCCCTCTCGGTCGGCGACTTCGCCCTCGTGACGGGCGGCGCGACCTCCTTGGAGAGCGCCTCTCAGCGCGTGACTGAGTTCGAGCTCGAGACTGGCCAGACCCGGCCGCGTCCCGACGCGCTGAGGGTGGCCCGCAGCGGCCACGTAATGCTCTTCACGAGCCAAGGGGAGTGGCTCGTGCTCGGCGGCGAAGACACAGCCGGGACGCCCCTCGACTCGATCGAGCGCTTCGACGCCAGCCAAGGCCGCTGGATCCTTGACGAGCGGGTGCTCCCGATCGCCGGCCGGTTGACTTCGACCACGACCGACGAGCACCTCTGCTTGGCTAGCGCCGGGCACCCCTTCGTCGAGCTCCTCGACCTTGAGTCGCTCGCCTGGACCGGCTCCTTCCCCCTCGCCGGCGAGCCGATCGAAGCCCCGGCCTTGATTCACCTCGCGGGCCGCGGCGAGCTGGTCTACGCCCACTCCGAGTTCCCAGCCTTCATAGACATTCAGGCCGGCCGCGGGGCGGCCTTCTCCGGGAACCTCGTCCCCCAGCAGGGAGCAAGCGTCCTCCCCGTCGGCGACTTCGGCGTGCTCTTCATTGGCGGTCGCGACGCCAAGGGCCAGCCCGTCCGTCGCCCCCTCTACCTGGAGGTCCTCGCCCCCGCAGCGATCGAAGTCGGCCCCGAGCTGCCCTTCGTCCAGAACGCAGCCGTAGCCTGGCTGGCCGACGGGAGCGTGCTCGTCGCCGGCGGCTCCTGGGACGGTCGCCTCCTCGACCGCGCGATCCGATTCGATCTGGACGGCGTCGTGGAGCGCCTAGCCCCCCTCGGCGAAGCCCGCGACCAAATCACACTCCTGAGCGGGGCCGGTCGGGTGTCCCTGATTGGCGGGCGCGGTGCGAACGGCCCCTCGGCGCTGATCGACGTGTTCTCGTTCCGCGAGTTGGCGCCGACGCAGGCCTTCGCCGAGGCCGCCCGCAATCGGCAGCGCAAGCTCGAGCAGCTCGTCACGATCCGCGAGGTCCGACGCGACCAGACCGCGGCGGACCTCGAACTGAGCGACTTGATCTCTCGCGTCGAGACCACCCAGGCCGCCGTCGACACAGCGACCGAGGAGCGGAACCGACTCGCCCTTGAGCTCCGTCGGGCGGAGGCGATTCGAATCAAGGCCCAGGCCACCGTGGCGCGCCTCGAGAGCGAAGCCCGGAGCCTTGAGGCCCAAATCGCGGCCCTCGATCGCGCCCTCCGCGCCGACCAGCTCCGCCTGATCCCACTCGAGGTCGAGCTCGAGCGAGTCCAGCGCGAGCTGAGCCTCGCTGACCAAGAGCGCAACCGGCAGCGCTCGAGGGCCGACGGACTCCAAAGTCAGCTCGGCCAAGTCCGAGGTCAAGTCGCCTCGGCGCGCAGCAACCTGAGCTCGCTCGAAGCCGAGTCTGCCAAGCAGGCGGCCGCACGTCGCCAAGTGACGGTTTCGAGCCAGACCCGCTACGGATCCGTTCAAGTCGCCTTCGGCGCCGCCCCGTCCGCCGCCCGGACGAGCACGACCCAGACGGGAACCAACTACGGCGGCGTCTACTCATGGCCCTCGATCTTGGCCCGTCTCAACGGGAACTAGTGCAGCCCGCCAGAAGTTCCGGTACGGGTGAATGTAGGGGCGGGGTTTACAGCTCCTGACGTTGACAAGCCTAAGCCCAGCGGCCGTTTGTCTCTCCCGGACAGGCGGGCGGGGGTAAACCCCGCACCCTACAGATCGCAAGAAGGCCCCTCCACAAG
>JAESQQ010000403.1 GCA_016765095.1 Planctomycetota bacterium
GCGTCGGCCCGGCGCAGGATCGCGTGGCGCGCGCCGAGCGCGTCGCGGTCCGCGCCGCGGCAGCGCTCCATGAAGAGCGACTTGTCGCGAAACACGCGCAGCGCCTTGGTGATCTCGTAGGTCTGCTCGCCGCGATCAAGGGCCGCGCGGGCCTTGAGCAGGCGCGAGAGGTCCCACCGGATCGTTGGGAGCAGGATCATGGCGATCCCGTTCGCGTCGCGAACGCGCTGGCCGCCGCTCGAGACCATGCCGTCGCGGAGCATTTCTCGCAGGCAGAGGAGCGCGCCTTCGGTGTCGCCCCGCGCGATCTTGTTGATCAACGCGAAGCTGTCGGCGTGACTCCCCTGGCTCGCGAGGGCCTCTATGTCCTGGACCTTGATCTCACCCGTGCCGGCCGCTGCCAGCTTGCGAACTTCAGAGTCGATCTGAGTCAGGGGGATCTCTTGCCCGCCCAGGCGCTCGAGGAGCGCGACGTCGGCCCCACGCGCGAAGGGGCGACCCCAGTGCTTGGCGCGCAGACGTAAGAAGCGGAGCAGCGCGGAGTCGTCGTCGTATGGCCCGCAGTCGACCTCGAACAGCTTGGCCGCGACGGCCTTGATCGACTTGTAGCGCTTGTCGAGTTTGGGAGCCACGAAGACCAGCGTCGAGGTCTCGGGCGGGGACGCCAGGAAAGTCGCCAACCTGTCGCCGTGCTCGGCGAGAAAGCCCTTGGCGTTCCCGTTGGGGCCCGCCCGCTCGACGATCACCAGCCTGTGACCCGCCCCGAAGAAGGGCAGGGTCCGAACCTCGTCTAGGACCGTGGCGAGCTCGACCCGGGTCCCGTCGAAGACCTGATAGGAGGGACCGATCACGTCACCCAAGAGCGCGCGCCGAAGTCCTGCCAGGGCCTCCTCGCGGAGGAAGTCCTCGGCGCCCAAGAGGAGATAGGCGGGCTTCCGGTCGGCTGCGAGGGTCCCCTCGAGCTGTAGGGCTCCGAGCGAGGCGCTCTTCTTCTTCTTCTTCCCTCGCCACGCTCCCGCCATTCGCTCTCCTCGCTCCCCGTTCGGAGCGCCCTTCTATAGCACACCTCTGCGACCCAAGCCGAACCGCCGGCCGCTCCCCGCTCGCCCATCGCGGCCCGATCAGAACCCGACCGGAGCCCCGCTCTTGCTCCGATGGCCAGGTCCCTCTGACCCCACAGGGCCTTGCCCTGCAAGACGATGCGCGAGTCCGGGGCAGGCCTGTCGGAGGGGCTCCGTATCGTTCCGACCACGCGGCCTGGGTTCATCTCGGGTCGTGACTCTAGCCCTTGTGAGGAGCCAAATGGCAAACCTGAACCGTGTCTTCATGATTGGTCGCCTGACCCGTGACCCCGAACTTCGTTTCCTTCCTAATGGCACGCCCAAAGCGACTCTTCGCATGGCGACCAGCCGTGAGTTCAAGAGCAAGGACGGCGAAAAGCAAAAGGACGTCTGCTACGTCGATATCGTCGTGTGGAGCCGTCAAGCGGAGATCTGCAAGCAATACCTGGCCAAGGGCCGTCAGATCTTCGTTGAGGGTCGCTTGGAGTACCAAGAGTGGGAGCGCGACGGCCAACGCAAGTCGAAGCACCAGATCGTCGCAGAGCGAGTTCAGTTCCTTGATCGAGGCGAAAACAACAACAGCGAGGGCGGCGGCAACTACCAGAACGCCAACGCGGGCCAGAGCTACGGTGGCGGTGGCCAGAGCTACGGCGGCGGCGGCGGCGGTGGCCAAACCTACGGTGGCGGCGGTGGCAGCGCACCCGAAGGCAGCAACGCCGAGAGCGGCGAGCCCCTCAACCAAGCGATGGGCGTTCCCGACAGCGACCTCCCCTTCTAGGGGATTGCAGCCTTCTAGGTCTGCCCAATGACCTCGGCTGATGTGACTTCCGCTGGCATTCCCCCCGCCGGCATGCCCCCCGCGAGCATGCCGGAGGAGGGAGAAGCTCCCTGGAGAGAGGCTCTCGCGACGGAGCGGGGGTTTCTTCTCGAGGGAGACGGTGTCGAGTGGTTGCGTCGAGCCGAACCCGGCTCGATCGACCTCGTCGTGACCGACCCTCCCTACAACATAGGCAAGGCGGCTTGGGACAACCTCGGCAGCCTCGAGGACTACCTGGCCTGGAGTCAGGTCTGGCTGAGCGCGGCGTACGCCGCGCTCAAGCCGACAGGGACTCTCTACCTGATGGGATTCCCAGAGATCGTGGCCCAGATCCTCGCTCGTGAGGGCGGGAACTGGGCCGGCGTTCGCTGGTTGACTTGGTACTACCGGAACAAAGCGAACCTTCGCGACGACTGGGGCCGCTCCCACGAGGCCGTCCTCTGCCTCCGCAAGGGCAAGCGGTTCACGTTCAACACCGACCCGGTGCGCGTTCCCTACAACCGACACACGACTCGCTACCCCGAGCGGACTCAAGCCAAGACCAGCCAATACGGCGGGGAGCGGAAGGAGCGCTGGAAGCCTCACCCCCTCGGCGCTCGACCGCGCGACGTGCTCGAGGCGCCGGTCCTGAGCAACGGGACTCGTGAGAAGACCGCGCACCCGACTCAAAAGCCCGTCCAGTTGATCCGCAAGCTGGTCCTGGCGTCGAGCGACCCAGGCGAGCGAGTCGTCGACCCCTTCGGCGGGAGCGGGACGACGGCCCTCGTCGCGGAGCTCAACGAGCGTCACTGGGTGACGATTGAACGCGACCCGACCTACGTCGAGCTGGCCCGGGCCAGGATCCTCGACCCCGAAGCACACGCTGGAGCCCAAACCCGAGAGAGCGAGTCGGCGACGAGCGCTCGCCGGGCGAAGCTCCGGTGACGTCGGCGCGAGCCCTTCGAGCGAGCGACCCAAGAGAAGAGGGCTAAGCGATGCGAATTCCCAAGTTCTGGCAGAGGGCCAGCCAACAAACCCAGACCCCCGCAGGCCACTCCTGGCTCTTGTCGGCCTGGGGTTGGTCGGACGAGAGCGACGAGGCTGCGAGCGCTTCCGCGCAGGAACGTTTGAAGGCTCAAGCAAGCGCCGTGGCAGCCGGCCGAGCTCCCGATCGCTACCCCTATGCCATGGGCGAGCGACCGCTCCGAGAGGAAGTCCTCGATCGCCCCTGCGAGGGGACGGTGATCACGCGCAACGCCTACGGGGCGCGGATCCTCAACACCGAGCAAGTCGCCTTCGTCGACGTCGACTTCGCCCCACCCAAGGCGAAGGCGAAGGCTGGGTTCTTCGCGAGTCTGTTCGGCGGTGGCGGCGGCGGGAGTCCCACTCGCCAGGAGACCGTGGACGAGACCGTAGACCTCCTCCGAACGGTGCTCGAGCCGGCGCGGGTCAGCGCGCGGGTCTACGAGACGCACTCGGGCCTGCGCCTGCTCCTAACCGACCGCCTCTACGAGCCTGCCACCCAGGCCACACAAGCCCTCCTCAAGAGCCTCGGCTGCGACCCCCTCTACTTAACCCTCTGCCGAGAGCAGAAGTGCTTCCGGGCCCGGTTGACCCCCAAGCCCTGGCGCTTCCCTCAAGACTCGCCCTACCTCGGCCCCCCTCAGCTATGGCCCTACGCCACGCCCGAAGTCGAGCGAGTTGCGGGGACCTGGGTCGAGGCCTACGAAGCCGCTAGCGAGGCGTTCGCGACGACCCGCCTCGTCACGACACTCGGTGGACGCGACGTGCACCCCGACGTGCGTCCCGTCGTCGAGCTCCACGACGAGGTGTCGCGAGCGACGAAGCAACTCCTGCCCCTCGCCTAGCGGAGCGCGTTCTCATGTGAGACCCCGTTCTCATGTGAGACCCCGTTCTCATGTGAGACCCCGTTCTCATGTGACGGCGCTGTCCGTCCCCACCGGTAGAACCGTGGAAGGGGGAGGGGAGTATGGGGAAGGGCCCGCAACTCGGATCAGGTCTCCGCGCCAGGCGAGATCAGACGCCTGAGGACCCGCTCTCCCCCGAGCCGCACGATCCGAATCAAGCCCCCTGGAGCCCCTTGCTTCGAAGCGCTTTGGTCAGGCAAGAGCCTGCGCGGGCAGCCCGCAGGGCGAACGCCGCCTGGGGCGAAGAGCCCCTGCACCCGCGGCGAATCTCCTCGCGCCGGCTGGCGGTGACGCGAATCGCGACCGAGCGCCGCGAGCGTGGATCCTCACCCGACTAGCGGAGCGCAAGCCCTGCCTGCGCACCGACCCGCTCGAGAGTCTCAGGGCTTCTTCTTCTTCTTCTTCTTCGTCGTCTTCTTCGCCGGGCGGATTCGCAGGACCAGCTTGACCCCGGTCCGAAGCGGATAGACGGTCCGACTCCAGCCTCGGAAGCGCTCGTAGGCGGTGCTGTCTTGGTCTTGGGTCACGAGATACACGTCGTCGCTGAGCGTCCCGGGGACCGTGTCCAGGTAGCTCGCCTCGTGCGGATAGAGGTAGGCCGGCAGCGGCCAGTATTCGGCGCAGGTCACGCCTAGGCTCTTGCCGCCAGCGACTTCTCGCCGAATCCGCTCGAAGAGCGCGACGGCGCCGCGATCGGTCTGAGCGTAGACGACTCCGTAGCGTGAGTCGTCCGGCGACAAGACGTTGAGGCTCCACTGCAGTCGCCACCAAGCGGCGCGGGGGGCCCAGTGGGGGAGGGGATCCTCCTCGTCCTCGGGGACGCGCACCACGAGCGTCCCTCCGTCAGGCTGGGGGATCTCGGTCGCTGGCCAGGAGGGTGAGGCCACGATCGTGGGCCAGGTCGTGTCCCGTTCCCAGGACTCGATCTCACGCGGCGGCTCGGGGGGGACGGCGGGGGCGATCAGGAGCAGGACCGCCGAGATCGCCAGGAGGCCTTCGAGGAGCCCGCCTCGCCAGCGACCGAGGAGCTGCCCGAGCCCGCCAAACCCGATCCCCGCGAGGAGGATCAAGGGCAGGCTGAGGTTGATCACGAGCCAGGGGGTCTTGTAGGACAGGGCTGTGTAGACCGCGATCGTGCTCAGCCCCCAGCCGAGGATCAGCAGATCACCGGTCCGGCGCCGAGCGGCCGCCACGACAATCCCGGGCACCGCGAGGATCAGAAGCGGGGCCTCGAACCGCCAGAGGAGCTTGAAGTAGTAGGGCCACTCGTGCTCGTGGCCTGTCTTCTCGACCGCGAGTCCGCGCTGGACCCAGTGATAGAGCGAGGAGAGGAGTCCTGTCAGCCCGGGGACGCTGCTAAAGAGCGAGGAGAAGAGCACGATCATGAGTGTCGTGCCGGCTGTGAGCGCGATCAGCCAGGGGCGACGAGAGGCCGGCTGCTCGCGCCACCAGCGGGAGATCTCATGGCGCAGCCCCCACAGGAGCCACACGCAGAGCCCGGTCAGCCCGACCCACAGAGTTCCCACCAGAGGGGCTGGAGCGAGCTCGGTCAGGCGTACGTAGGCAGCCCAGGCGTTGTCGCTCTCGTCCCCATAGAACAGGACCCGGAGCCCGATCCCGAGTAGGTAGGCGACCGCGACCACGAGCAGATACGCGACCGCGACCACCCAGTGAGGGACGGGGGCGTACCAAGTCCTCGTGCGACCCCACGTCTCGCGGACCCCTCGCCAAACGCGACGAACCCGCGCCAGGGGGCCGCCCTTCAGCTCGCGGGTGAACAGCACGACCAGGCCCAGCCCGCAGGCGTAAGCGCCGTAGCTGATCACGGCGGTCTCTTTGTTTGCGTAGGCGAGGGCGATCGCGAGGCCGCCCAGGATCGGGAGCCACGATCGCCGCCGCTCGAAGTAGCCCACCGCGATCACGACCCCAGCCAAGACGGCGCCCACGAAGTAGGTCTCGTGGATCGCGGTCCGAGCCACGTAAGTCGCCACCGGGCTGATCGCCAGCAGCCAGGCCGCACAACCCACGCCGGCCCAACCGAGGAGACGACGCAGGGGGAGGAGCAGGAGCAAGATCAAGGCTCCGCTCAAGGCAGGGAAGAGGCGCAGACCGAGCGGCGTCGCCCCCCAGACTTTGAAAGGCAAGTAGCCCGCGAAGTAGAGAAAAGGCCCGTGGTAGTTGGTCGGGTCGTAGTGGTAGCGCCCGTCCTGAAGGAGACCGAACAGGAAGTGCGCGTTGACGCCCTCGTCGTGGTGGAGCGGCTTGACGTCCAGGTAGGCCAAGCGCGTCACGAGCGCAAACGCGAACGCCGCGGCGAAGGCCAAGGCCCCAAGCCACCTCGCCCAGGGGCGAGGTTCGGAGTCCGGCGCGAGGGGGGTGTATCTCGCCTCGACTTTCTTGGCGGGCGGCGCCTTGGGCTCTCCGCTCACCTCTGGGTGACTCA
>JAESQQ010000404.1 GCA_016765095.1 Planctomycetota bacterium
AAGAGGGTGCCTTTCGGAGGGGCCCTCTTGCGATCTGTAGGGTGCGGGGTTTACCCCCGCCCGCCTGTCCGGGAGAGACAGACGGCCTCTGGGATTAGGCTTGTCAACGTCAGGAGCTGTACCCGGGTGAACCCTGCACCCTACAGACACCTTCTTGGCCAGCCTCAGGTTCTCTTCTCTCACTCCTCCCCGACGCCTCGGCGACTCGCGGCTACCATGGCGGCGTGGAGCACCTGGGCTCGCCCTATTTTCTGTTCTTGGCGATTGGTTTCGGCTTCGGGTTTCTCTACCTGGTCCGGGTCGGGGAGGCGCGTGGACTCCCACGTCTGGGGCTGATCGACGTCTGCATCGCCGCGATCCTGGGCGGGCTGATCGGCGGCCGAATCCTCCACGTCGTGGCGGAGCCCCTCCCGGGACACGACCTCCAGCCCCACCAGATCCAGGAGCTGGCGGACAAGGCACCGACGCTGGATCCAGAGCTGCAGGCCAAACTCCAGACTGCGCTCGCGACCCCTCCAGTGCCTGCGGCCTGGCTGTTCTTGGTCGAAATGCCGGCCGGCGAAGCCCGCAGCGAAGCCTTCGTGCACTTGGCGAAGGACAAGAACAGCGTCCCGGTCTGGCTCTGGTATCGAACGCACCCGAGCCATATCCCTCAGTTCTGGCGAGGGGGGCTGGCTTACTTCGGCGGCTTGATCCTGGCTGTGATCCTGTGTCTGGTGGCGACGGTTCGCCACAAAATGCCCGTGCGCGAGGCCGCCGACATTACGGCCCCCGCGATCATTCTGGGCCTCGCGTTCGGACGGATCGGCTGCTTCTTGGGCGGCTGTTGCTATGGCGCTGAGTGCGACCCCGCCTGGTGGTCCGATCAACCCTCTTGGTATCCCGCTCCGGTCGGGGGGACCCACCGCTATCCGACCGCCATAGCCTCTGCGGTGTTCGCGTTCGCGCTCTTCCTCGCGCTCCGCGAGATCCACAAGCGACGTGCCTTTCCGGGTGAGGTCTTCCTCGCCATGATCGTGCTCTACGCCCCGGGCCGGTTCGTGATCGAGGCCCTCCGCGCGGACCCGCGCGGCGGGGCAGGCGGGCTCTCGACGACCCAGCTCTTGGTCCTGATCAGCGGGGCCCCCGCGCTCGCGCTCTGGGTCGTCCTTCGCCTTCGCGCGCCCGCGCCCACGCCCGAGCCCAAGCCCAAAGAGTCTCCCTCAGACGACTTCAAGCTCCCCCCACCCGCTGATCTGGGGGCCCCCCCCGAGCCGAGCGCGGACCCGCAGTCCGAGGCTCCGCCCCCTGCGAAAGACGTAGAATCCCCCCCATGTCCAAACGAGTGATCGTCACCGGCGGCTGCGGCTTTATCGGCCGGGAAGTCGTCAAGCAACTGAGCGCCAAAGGCTACGCGGTGAGGGTCATTGACGACCTGAGCAAGCCCGAGAGCGCAGCCCCCGAAGCTCCGGGCCCCGGCTCGGTCGAGTTCCTCAAGCGGGACTTGACCGACCCCAAAGCGACCAAGGAGGCCTTCGCGGACCACGACGTGTGTGTGCACCTGGCCGCCAAGATCGGCGGGATCGGCTACTTCCACCGCTTCCCGGCCACCATTTTGGCGGAGAACGACAAGCTCTACGCGAGCGTGTTCGGGGCCTGCGCCGAGCTCAACTACGATCGAATTCTCTACGTCTCAAGCTCAATGGTGTTCGAGAACGCGGTCGTGTTTCCCTCGTCCGAAGAACACATTCTGACGACCCCCGTCCCGCGCTCGGCCTATGGGTTCAGCAAGCTCTCCGGCGAGTGGTACTGCCGCTCCTTCGCCGAGCAATACGACCTCGACTTCTCGATCGTGCGCCCCTTCAACGCCTACGGCGTCAACGAGGCGCCCGGCAACGAAGTCGGCTACGCCCACGTGATCCCCGACTTGGCCTGGAAGATCCTCGACGGCCAAAACCCGCTCGAGATCTTGGGCAACGGCGAGCAGACGCGCTGCTTCACCCACGTCAGCGACATTGCCCGCGGGATCGTGACGGTCCTCGAACACCCCGCGGCTCGGAACCAGGACTTCAACATTTCCAGCAGCGAAGAGGCCAAGGTCCTCGACCTCGCGAACATGATTTGGAAGCACTACCTCCCAGACAGCGAGCCGAGCTTCAAGCACATAGACCCCTTTCGTGACGACGTCCAGCGACGGATCCCGTCCGTCGAGAAGGCCAAGACAATGCTCGGCTACACGGCTGAGGTCACCCTCGAGGCCGGCCTGGCCGAGGTCTTGGAGTGGCTGCGAGTTCGACACGCTGAGGAACGCGGCAAATGAGCCGAGTCGTCGTCGTCGGGATAGGCCGCGTTGGGTTGCCGCTGGCGCTCTACCTCGCGGATCACGGCCACTCCGTGGTCGGACTCGACGTCGACGAGAACCGGGTCTCCTCGATCCAGGCCGGGAAGATGCCCTTTCGAGAGGAAGGGGCTGAGGAGGTCTTGGCCCGCGTTGTCGAGCAAGGACGATTTGTAGCCTCGAGTGACCCCGAGGCCTGCGTCAGCGCCGCTGAAATCCTGATCCTGACCCTCGGGACGCCTGTCGACGAGCACCTGAACCCGGTCTTTACGAACCTCGAGGCCGTGTTCGATACCCTCGGCCCGCTCTTGCGACCCGACCAGCTCTTGATCTTGCGCAGCACCGTCAGTCCGGGCACGACCGAGTATCTCCGGAGACACATTGAGAAGACGACCGAGCTCCGGGTCGGGGAGGACCTCCTGCTCGCGTTCTGTCCCGAGCGGATCGCTCAGGGCCACTCGTTCCGAGAGCTCCCCAAAATTCCGCAGATCGTGGGGACCCTGGACGCCAAGAGCGAGGCGCGGGCGGTGGCCTTCTTCGAGCCCTTGGTCGTGAGCGTGCATACCAGCGACGCGCGCTCAGCCGAGATCGCGAAGTTGTTCTGCAACGTGTATCGCTACATCGACTTCGCGATCGGGAACGAGTTCATGATGCTCGCCGATCAGCAGGAGCGGGACATTTACAAGATCCTCAAGCTGGTCAACGAGGGATACCCCCGCGGAGGCCTCAAGTCGCCAGGGTTCACCGGAGGCCCTTGCCTCTACAAGGACGGGTTCTTCCTCGTCGACCGGATTCCTTTCCCAGACCTCCTCACGACCGCCTGGAAGATCAACGAGTCCGTCCCGGCCTACTTGATCGGTGGACTCCGTCAGCGGCTCGGGACCTTGGAGGGCAAGCAGGTCCTGGTCCTCGGCCTCGCCTTCAAGCGCGAGATCGACGACAACCGAAACAGCCTCGCCTACAAGGCGGTCAAGGTCCTGCGTCGCTACGGAGCCGAAGTCGCCACCCACGACCCCTACCTCGCGCCGGGCGACTTGAAGCCACTCTTGACCAAGGCCGACGCGGTCCTGATCGCGACCAATCACCACGAGTACCAGGAGCTCGACCACGACTTGCTGCGCGACGTCGGCGAGACCCTCGTGGCCGACGTGTGGAACGTGTTCGGCGTCAACGAAGTCTTCTTCTCGCTCCCAGGCGGCTTGCCTCAGCAGGCCTCCAGTTCGTGACCACCGAGCTTCCGCTCACGATCGTGGTCCCCGTGTTCCATGAAGAGGGGACGATCGGCAAGACCCTCGCCGAGGTCGCGGCCAAGATCACAATTCCCCACCGGCTGCTCGTCGTCTACGACTACGACGAGGACCCGACCGTTCCCGTGGTCGAGGCGCTGCTTGAGACCTATCCCAACGTCGAGTTGCTCAGAAACGACCTCGGCAAGGGCGTGATCAACGCGATCAAGAAGGGCTTTGGGGCCGCGACCCACCCCGGCGCGCTGGTCGTGGTGATGGCGGACCTCAGCGACGACTTGGCGGCGGTCTCTCCTATGTATCGCTTGATCCAAGCGGGCTACGACCTCGTGGCCGGTTCCCGCTACTGCCCGGGCGGGAGCCAAGAAGGCGGTGGCCTGATCAAGAGTTCGCTCTCCCGTCTGGCGGGGCGCTCGCTCCACGCGTTGACCTCGATTCCGACTCGCGACGTGACCAACGCCTTTCGCATGTATCGAACCTCCTTCCTGCGTTCGGTCGAGGTCGAGAGCCAAGGTGGTTTCGAGCTCTCCCTCGAGCTGACGGTCAAGGCGTGGGCCCAGGGCTATCGCGTCGGAGAGGTTCCGAGCCAGTGGCGGGATCGCGCGGACGGAGAGTCCAAGTTCCAGCTCGTCGCTTGGCTGCCGAGCTATATCCGTTGGTATCTCGAGGCGCTCGGTCACCAGTACCTTGGCCGCCAGCCCGGCAGCGGCCCGATTTCACCCGGAGGCGCTCCGTGAGCGATCTAGATCCTGCCAGTCGTGCTCGCGTCGCCCGCGGCGAGGTGATCGTTAGGACCGAGGCCGTGGCTGGCGCCGCGACGCCCAAGCTCTTGGTGACGGCGGTCATTGAGAGTCCACCCGCGAGCGTGTGGAAGGTGATCGACGACAGCTCGAGCTACAGCGCGTTCATGCCACGGGTCAAGGACTCCCGCGAGATCGGGCGCGAGGGTCGCGAGGTTCGGACCCGGCTCACGATCGAGATGCCCTTCCCCCTCAAGAACTTGAGCGCGGTCACGATCGGTGATCACGAGGTCGTCGAAGGTGAGCGCTGGGTCCGGCGCTGGGACTTGGCCGAAGGCGACTACCGCCGCAACAGCGGGTCTTGGACCCTGACGCCCTTTGAGGGGGACCCCTCGCGGACCCTGGTTCAATACGTGCTCCACGTCGAGCCCAAGATGCGGATCCCCAAGAAGATCGCGAGCGCGGTCCAAGAGCGAGCTATGCCAGCCCTGATCGACGCCGTCCGGGGCCGCGTCCGGACCCACGGATAGCGGACTCGAGGCTGTGTCCACGCTGAATCCAAGCCCTCGTTCAACTCCGCACGACGCCGCTGAGCTCGAGTCTGTGCTGAGCGCGATTCGCAAAGCGGCGGGGGAGGCCTGGGTCTACCTCGACCCTTGCGCTCTCGAAGAGGAAGTCGCGGACTGGGAGCGTGTCCATTGCGTTCGCCTCCCCGAGGCGTATCGACGCTTCCTGCTCGAGATCGGGGCCGGCGGCGAGGGCCCGCCTGAGTTTGGGCTCTGGTCGCTGGAGTGTCAGGATCCCCGCGACGCCGAGGCGTTTCGAGGCGCCTTCTTGGAGCGGGAACTCCAAAACTCCTTCCCCTTCGAGGCCGCTTGGCGCTGGACGCCTGACGAAGAGAGGGCCTACCAGGAGGGTTGCCCGGAGCTTCGGGAGCGAGTCCGACTCCGCGACGTCGGCACGCTGACGCTAGGCACCGACGGAGAGACCGTGTTCTGGCACCTGATCGTGACCGGACCCGCCCGGGGGCAAGTGTGGTGGAGCGACGGCCTGTCGGCGCTCGAACCTCGCGCGACGGACTTCCTGAGCTGGTATCAGGACTGGCTGAGCGAGGCCAAGAGACACTAGTGCACCGTCACAAGTTGCGGAACACCCCATTGCTTCGTAGGGGAGGGGTTTACCCCCTCC
>JAESQQ010000405.1 GCA_016765095.1 Planctomycetota bacterium
GACGCCCTCCTGGACGGCTCACAACGCGCTTTGGTAGGGGCGGGGTTTACCCCCGCCCGTTCCCAGGCTTTGCCAATCGGCTTCCCCGACGCCCCCCTGAGCCGCTCGCGCAGTTAGCCGTCGCTACGTCAGGAGCTGTAGCAGACATGGTCCAAGGGGTTCGTGGGGGCTCACTTCCCCCGCGCTTCCCAGCGTCGACGCGCCTTTTGGGCCTCGGCGTCGCGGTTCTTGGCGGGAGCTTGGGTCACGAGGTGCTCGAGGAGCTGGGTCGCGGACGCTGTGATCTCGACGACGGCTTTGTCGAAGGTCGCCTGGTTGGCTCGGGAGGGGGATCTCGTTCCGCTCAGCTTCCGCACGAATTGAATCGCGGCGGCCTCGATCTCCTCCGCCGTGGCGGGCGGCTCGAAGTTGTGGAGGGTCTTTATCGATCGGCACATGGCGTTCGCTCCGGTCTCCCGACGAGCCTACCGCAGCGACGCAGAACCAACGCAAAGAGCCCCCGGCGGACGCCGAGGGCTCTCTCTCTTCCTAGTAAAGCGGAGCACGATTCTGACTGGGGTCGCCGTCTGGGCGGCTGGGAGTCGTGAGACCACCCTCGCGGGCGACCCCTCAGAATCGTAGCCTCCGGTTTAGAACCAGCGGGCGCCCGTCTTGGGCTTGACCGCGGGGGTGGACTCGCGGGTCGGGGACCGCGTCGGGGCGGGAGCTTCCTCGCCGCTGCTGATCCCGTTTCCAATCGTCCAGGCGGACATCCAGCGCTTGCTCGAGCGGGTCCAGCCCAGCGCCTTGAAGCGCTGCTCGAAGTCCACGTTGTGGGCGGCGCCGTAGAAGATCGCGATCCGACCCGTGGTGGTCTTCTTGAGCTGCTCGGCGAGGACCTTCATGACGACCTTGTTGCGCTCGATCAGGATCACCTGGGTCGCCTTCTTACCGAGGGCGTTGCTCAGGTCCGCGTTCCCGAGCTGCTTCGCCATCATGGTCTTGAACATTCGCTGCATGCCCGGGCTCGACTTGCCGAGCTGAGCCAGGCCTTTGAGCATGGGGCCCATTTGCTTGAGCATTTCGGGGCTCACGAGCTGACCCATGGGGTTGATCGTCTTGCCGCCCATGGCCTCCTTGAGCTGGTCCATGTTCATGTCAGCGTGCACGAGGTTCTTGCGGGTGTAGTCGATCCCTTCCTTCTGGAAGGTCAGACCGAGCAGCTCGCCCATGGCCTTCTGCATCTCGCCCAGGCCCTTGTCGGCCTCGGTCGGCTTGGTCTTGCCAGGAGCGACGCCTTCGTAGAGGACGACGTCGTAGCTGTCGAGGTCGCGCTGGACGGCGTCGTAGTAGGACTTGTCCGCGATGTGAACGACGCCGTAGAGGACGATCTCGACGTTCTTGTCAGGGTGCGTGAAGTGCGCCACGGCGGTCTGGAGCGCGGCGTCACGACCCTCCTGCTCGAAGCGAACGTAGCTCCCGGGACCCGCCAGCGTGGGGGCGGCGAAGCCAAGGATCAGGGCGAGGGCGGCCAGGGAGGAGGAACGAATCATGTGTCACCTTTTGTTGAACACCCTCTCTACGGCGCTAAGGAATGGCTGTTTGAAATCTGGACGCGGCAGCTCACCCGATCTCGGGCGAGGCCTGGTTGCGGCATAGCCTAAAAGGACTTACGCCTACCCATCCCCTCCTTGCCGATCCTCGGTCCGAAGTGCGTCGGGCTCTACAACGAGCTAGGCTTAGCCCCGGAGGCCCGCTTGCCCGACGGACAGCACTTCGCTTTTCTTGCGCTCGCGCGAGACCTTGGACTGATCCAGCCTGAGGTCGCGGAGAGCCTGGTCAGTTCCACGACGCCCGCGATGGAGGCCGTCGTCGAGCGCCAGCTCCTCTCGCCCGAGACCGTGGCTGGAGTCGTGGCCGCGCTTGAGCGCGGTCGCTTCAAGTGCAGCGGGTGCGGACTCAGCGCTGTGTATAGTCAGCTCAAGACAATAGACAGCCTGGCTTGCCCGACTTGCGGAAAAGGGCTCGCCTACCGAGAGCCCGACCAGCGACAGCCCCGCCGACCCAGCGAACGGTTGGCAAAGAGACGAAGCCACTCCGACCGCCGGCCGACCTCTGGCCTCGGACCTGCTCCTGGCTCCCCCAGCGATCGCCCCTCTGGACTCGGGACGGCTCCCCGACATGCTCCTCGCTCCGCCAGCGATCACGCCTCTGGGCTCGGGCCGGCTCCGCGGCCTGCCAGTGATCGCCGGTCGGGCGTGGGACCCTCCTCGGGCCTCAGTCGCCCTCCTAAGAGCGACCGGCACTCGGGCATGGGTCAGACCGCGCGGCCCTCCAGTCGGCGCGAGAGCCCGACCCGGATCGGAGGATTCGAGGTTGAGCGCGAGCTTGGGCGAGGCAACAACGGGGTGGTCTACCTCGTGCGTCGCCCAGGCCTCGAGCGGCAGTTCGCGCTCAAGGTCCTCCTCCACACCGCGAGCCTCGGCGACGAGGCCCGCAAGCGCTTTCGACTCGAAGCCCAGATCGGAAGCAAGCTGAACCACCCGGGGATCGTGCCTGTCTATGACATAGGCGAGGAGGACGAGGTCCTGTTCTTCGCTATGGAATACGTGTCAGGCGAGACCCTCGCGGAGCGGATCAAGCGTGAGGGCGCCTTTGAACCACGGGCCGCAGCCGAGCTGATTCGCGACTTGGCTGAGAGCATGGCCGAGGCCCATGGCCAGCAGGTGATCCACCGCGACCTCAAACCGGGGAACGTGATCCTGCCCGCCGACGGCAGCCGCGCGAAGATCACCGACTTCGGCTTGGCTCGCGATCGCGAGCTGGCCGCCTCGATGACCAAGAGTGGCGACATCCTCGGGACGCCCTTCTACATGGCCCCCGAGCAGCTTCAGGGCGCTCGGGTTACGCCTCAGGCAGACGTCTATGCGCTGGGGGTGATCTTCTACCAGTGCTTGGCGGGCCGCCGCCCCTACCTCGCCAAGACGCCCTTCGAGTTGGCCAAGCGAGTCATGGCAGGCCAATGTGTCCCGCCGCGACATATTGAGCCCGACGTCCCGAGGAAGCTCGAGGCGATCTGCCTCCGCGCGCTGCGGGTCGACCCCCGGATGCGAACCCCGAGCGCGAGCGCGCTCGCCGAAGAGCTGACGGACTTCCTCGAGGGACGTCGGGTTCGCGCCCAGACCCCCGTCGGTGGCTCGAAGCTCCCGATTCTGCTCGGCGCCGCAGTCGCGCTGATTCTGGGGATCGGTCTGGCGATCGCCGTGGCCCTCGCGCTGCGGACCGACCCCGCCTTCGGCGAGAGACTGGCGAGCGTCCACAGCAAGCGTCCCGTCGACGCCCTTCAACTCACAGCAGACCTCAACGCGCTCGAGAAGCTCGACCCAGAGAACCCCCAGCTCGCTGCGGCCAAGCGCTGGGCTGGAGGGTGGCAGGCCCTTTGGCGGGCGGACGCGGCGATCGCTCGTGGAGCGCTCGGGGAGGCCAAGGGCGCCCTCGAGGAGGCCAAGGCAGCCGAGGGCGCGGGCCCCTTCTTGGCCGACGCTCGTGCTGAACTCTTGACTCTCATAGACGCGACCGAGCGCCTGCTCGGGCTCGAGGCCGAGGCCCGCGGCCAGGCGCTGAGCAAGGACCTCCTGCGCCGCTTTCGAAGGCTACGGGAGGAGACGAAGAACCCGCTCGCTCGGGCCAGGATTCAGGCCAGCCTCCGCAAGCACCTCTTCGATCGTCAGTGGCTCGACGAGTGGCTCGTCGAGTCTGAGTCCCTGACCGGTCCGGCCGGAGCCCACCGTGACCTCCTCGCGGCCTGGACGGTGTCCGAGATCGGGGACCGCGCCCGCGCCCAGCGAGAGATCGACAGGATCGCCAGCGGAGGAGACCAGATTCCCGAGGGCGTCCGGCTCGTCGCAGTCGCGCTCGGAAAGGCCCTCAGGCTCGAGCACGACGACGCGATCCCGCACTTGCGACGCGCGCTCCGTCAGGACCCCGATCTCGAGATCGCCAAGCTGCTCCTCGCGATCGAGCTCGCTCACTTCGACCGAACGCCGGAGTCGCAGCGGCTCTTTGCCGAATACAAGGCCCACTCTCCTGACGACGTCTCGTTCTTGATCTGGCAGGCCCGAGTCCAGGTCGTTCACAAGAAGGGGCAGGCGGCCCTCGACTCCACCCGGCGTGCGGTCAGGCTCCTCGGCTCACGGCTGACGGAACAAGTCCTGGTCGCGCGTCTGCTCGCAGCCCAAGTGGCCAAAGACATGGCGGTCTCGCAGCGCTGCCTGAGAATCGGCAAGGAGCTTTACCCGAACTCGACCCGCCTCGCCCTCCTCGAGGGAATCCTCGTCCGCGACACCATGGGCTCGGACGCAGGTGACGCGATCTGGATCGCGGCCTGGAAGCGGAACAAACAGGGCTTCGAGGCTGCGGCCAGGGAGCTGCTCGGCGGCTCGGCGAAACAGATATTGGAGGGGATCGCTCAGGCTGTCAGGAGGGGGGGAGGCAACGGCCGGGGGCAGTTCTTCCTCCCGCTTGGCGAGCTCCTGGCCCCAACTGAGGCCGCGTTGGATCGTCGCCCCGAAGCGATCAAGGAGCCAGTCGCGCGAGCGCGGGTCGCTGACCTATTGGTAAAGCTGGCGCGGGGGTTCACCTACGAGGAGGTCTCAAAGCAGCTCGAGAGAGCCCTCCAAGCCGCTCCTGACGACGCTGCCCTGGCGCTGATCCACGCCGAGATCCTCCTCGGGCGGGACATGCTTCCTGAGGCGCGCGCGGAACTCACGCGCTGCCGCAAGCTCGGCGCCGGGTCTCGCCGGGTCAAGCTCCTCGAAGCGGACGTCGAGACTCGCCTCGGGCATGCCGATCAGGCGCTCTCGACGCTGTCGGCGCTCTGCCGACCTGAGGACCCTCGCGACGTCGCGTGGTACTGCGCCAAGGCCCAAGTCGTAGGAGCCGCTGACCAGACCGAGGAGGGGACCCAAGCCGCGATCAAGATCCTGCGGCAGTGCCCTACCCAGGACCGGTTCGTGATCTACACCTTCATTCGGATCGCCTACTTCGCTCGCAACCCGGGCCTCGTCCGCCGCGCAATCCTGATCCAGTTCGCCGCCGAGGGGCTGTTCGACAGCGCGACCCTGGCCTTCTACTGCCTCGCTCAGACGCGCCGACTCTCCGGAGGCGAGGGTCGGAACTCAGGCCTCCTCGACCACACCCACAACGCCTCGACCCGTCTGTTCGGGCTCTCGAAGGGAGCCTGGACTCGCCTGGCCCTCGCTCAACTCGTCCTTGAAGGACTGCCCAAGGGCAAGATGGTCCAGGGGTGGGTCCGAAGCCGACTGGAGTCTGCTGAGAGTCTCCAGGCCGACCATCCTCGGACCCGCGTTCTGCGGGGGGTCCACGCCTTGATCAGTGGGCGCGCCGTGCCCGAGGCGCTCGCGTTTTGGGATCGTGCCCTCGAACTCAAGGCGGACCGCAGGGAGTTGGAAGGCTGGATCGGCCTGCTCGAGAACCGAGAGCTGCGGGGCATTGACGTCAGCAAGTACCTCCCCCTCCGCTAGTCCGGCCTCGCTCGCGACCGTGGTGGTGGTGGTGCGTGCTCGTGCTCGTGCTCGAACGCACGCGTGTCCCTCCGAGACAGACGCCGGGCGGGGGTGAACCCGGGTGAACCCCGCACCCTACAGATCGCGAGAGGGCCCTCCGCAAGGCACCCTCTTGGACGGCTCACAGCACGCCTTGGTAGGGGCGGGGTTTACAGCTCCTGACGTTGACAAGCCTAACCCCAGAGGCCGTCTGTCTCTCCCGGACGGGCGGGCGGGGGTAAACCC
>JAESQQ010000039.1 GCA_016765095.1 Planctomycetota bacterium
GCACGACCGCCGCCACCACGACCGCGGCCCTCTCCACAGCGATCGCGGCCGCAGCGATTCAGAGCGGCGGCCTCGGGTCGACTTCCGGCGCCTCGGCGCCCGTCGCGATCGTGGCCCCTCAAAAACCGCTCCGCTGGCTCCGAGGCGACCTCCACGTGCACACCGATCACTCCGACGGAACCGACACGGTCGCGCAGATCCTCGAGATCGCCCGCTACAAGTCGCTCGACTTCATCTTCCTCAGTGACCACGACACGCTCAGCCAAGTCAACGACCCCGACTTCGTCTCGACTCCCGACCTCACGGTCCTCCCCGCCTGCGAGTGGACCGAGGTCAATCACGGCGGGGTCCTGGCCCCAAAGACGGTCCCGCCTCACTACGACCGATCGCTCCCGGCCGCGACCTGGCCTGCCCAGACCGAGGCGATCATCGCCAAGGTCCACGCTGAAGGCGGCGCGTTCGTCGTGAACCACCCCGCAGATCGAGTCCGCCTCTGGCCCTGGATTCCAGCCTCAGCAGACGCCATGGAGATTTGGAATCACTACTGGACCGTCGGCCCGGTTCCCTCCGACCCCTACTCGCTCGCGAAGTTCATGCGAGAGAAAGGCGCTCTGAGAGGCGGTCTCCTCCCAAGCGTGGACGTGATTCGGGCCCTCTCCAAGGTCGGCCCCGGAAATCACCAAGCCCTCGTGCTCTGGGAGCTCCAGCTCGAGCGAGGCCGAAAGATCGCCGCCGTCGGGGGCAGCGACCGCCACATGGCGTTGCCGCCAGGGCATCCCACGACCTGGGTCCTGGCCCGTGAGAACACGCGAGAGGGAATCGTGGAGGCGATCCGCAAGGGTCGAACCATGATCTCGGACGGCCCCGACGGGGCTCACGTGACCTTCGACGCCGACTCCGACGGCGACGGCAGCTACGAGACGATCATTGGCGACACCCTCAAGGTCGGACTCAAGGTCAAGCTGAGGATTAGAGTCCAGAACGCCAACAAGGGGATCGTACGGATCGTCCGGCGGCGACAGATCATTCTTGAGCAGAAGCTGGACAACGACGACACGACTCTGACCTACGACATCACGACCCAGGCCGGTGACTGGATTCGAGTCGACGTCCACCAAAAGATCGACTTCCGGCGGCTCCGCTCGCTCAACGCGTTGAAGCTGATTCGGCAGCGCCTGCCCTTCAAGTATTCGACGCTCGGGAAAGTCGTCGCGACGCTCTTCGGCGATCCCATGCCGATCAACGCCAACACCCCACCGATCGACGTCGTCGAGGCTCAGCGGAGGTTCCTCAACCTCGATATCAAGAAGCTCGGCTACTCCCGAGCGGTGATCACGAGCCCGATCTACGCGCGCTAGCCGCCACCTGCGCCCGGGGCGGTGCGTGCACGCACCGCCCGGGCTCCAGTCCCGTGACTCGCGAGACGGCGGGCTAGGCCCACCAAGCACTTAGGCCCCGGCTGCGGGGTTGCTCAAGGCCCGACATGAACCCACCCGACCCCTGCATTCGCCAGCTTGATCCCCACACCCTCGAGAGCGGATTCGTCGCCGCCGTCGCCCAGGCGTCCGCCGCTCGACCCGTCCTGGAGCCCGGCTGCGAAGTCGCCTGGCGGGTCCTAAGGGACCACAACGCCGAGCGACTGAGGCAGATCCAAAGAGTCGTCTCGGTGGAGTTCACCCACACCAACCCCTACGGACTTGGTGATCCTTGCGACGGTGCCGTATTCCTAGCCCCCGACCCGAGCCACGACGACGACTATCTTGCAGCCGACCTGAGAGGGGCGGCCCTTAGCCCCAGCGACGCTGACTGCGGTGATCGAGCCGGGGCCCGTCCGCGGGGCTGAGAACTTCACCTCGGCTTGAAACTCGCCTCCCTCGAGGATCTGGGTCACGGTCAGGTGGATCTGATATCCACTCCGAGGGTTCGACCCCAGAGCTTGAGGAGGGCGACGGCGCTGACCGATTGGGTCTCGGCGCTGAACCGGACCGGTGCGTCGAGTGAACGGGCTTTGCTTGGTAGGTCGTCGGCCAGGAGGACGGTCGGGAGGAGCAAACAGGCGAGAAGAGGCAGGGCGGTGAATCTCATGGAGGAACCTTGGGAATCGGAGTGCGCGAGCGTCACCCCGTGGACGAAGGGGGGTTTAGTCGCGTTTAGTCGCGTCTGAAATGGCGGCCCCGACCGACGCCGGAGAAGCAGCCCCCCTATACTTGGGGGGTGAGCGACGATGTGTTCACGTTGGCGGACCTTGGCCTCCCCGTCGAACGAGACCTTGTGGGTCAGACCCTCTCGGGGTGTCGGGTCGACCGCTTGCTAGGGCGGGGAGGCATGGGCGCCGTCTACCTCGCCCACCGGCTTCGAGACGGGCGAGCGGTGGTCGTCAAGGTCTTGGCTCCCGAGCTGGCCGCAGATCCCCTCCTGCGAGCGCGCTTTCAGCGGGAGTGGGTCGCGCTGGCCAAAGTTGATCCGCCGCACCCCAACTTGGTCGAGGTCTACGACGTCCTCGACCTCGAGCAGACGCCGCACATTGTGATGGAATACGTGGAGGGGTTCTCCCTCCGACGCCACCTCCAGGAAAACGGCCGCCTCGCCCCAGAGAAAGCGGCTCGCGCAGCCTTGGACGTGGCCCGGGGGCTGGCCGTGTTGCACGGGCTTGGCTTGGTCCACCGCGACGTGAAGCCCGACAACGTCCTCCTGACGCCTGCGGGCAGCGCGAAGCTCGTCGACTTCGGAATCGCCAAGGACCTGTTCCGCTCCGCGCTGACCGCTCCGGGGCAGGTCCTGGGAACAGCCGCCTACATGTCTCCGGAACAGTGGGACGACGGGCCAGTCGACGGGCGGAGCGACGTGTTCGCGCTCGGGGCCATGCTCTATCACTTGCTCGTCGGTCGCCCTCCCTTCGAGGGAGAAGACGTGCACGAGACCGCCGACCTCGCCCGAACCGGGAGCTACGACCCGCCTCGCTCGATCGTGGCTGAGGTTCCCCTAGAGCTGGAGTTGGTCGTCGCGCGCGCGTTGATGCCGGAGCTTCGCTATCGCTACCCGTCGAGCGAGGAGCTCGCGCGAGATCTGGAGCGCGTGTTGGCAGGCCACCCCTCCGCCGTGCCTTGCCTCGTGGCGCCAGAGGGCGAGCGCTACGCCTTGATCCCCGCGCGTCGGTTGACCCTCGGGCGAGACCCCAAGTGCGCGATTCAACTCGACCACGAAGGCGTCGCGCCACGCCATGCTCAGCTGAGGCGGGAGGCAGACGGCTTCACCCTGCGCGCCCTGCGTGGCGCGGGTCCGATCCTCGTGGACGGGCTTCCCCTGGAGCGGGGACAGGTGCTGCGCGACGGACAGCGTTTGCGCCTCGGAACCGTTGAGCTCGTGTTTCATGAGACGGGCCGCGGTGGTGACCGGGAGCCTGTGATCGCGCGTTGCGAAGCGCGCGAGGAGGTCAGCGACGGCTCCCTGAGGGCTCTTGTGCAGGTCGGCGATCCTCGCGTGACCGCACATCTGCTCGAGCAGCTGACTCCCACTCCCTGGGTCGAGGCGCGAGAGTTGGCTCTGCTCTCGGACCTCTTCGGTCCAGAGGTAGGAGCCACCGTGAGCGAGCGACGGCGCGCGCGGGACCGAGGGGGGCGCGCTGGGCTCACGAACCGCTTGGCCGCGATCACGGGAACCGACCTCGGCCCTGATCCGGCCCGCTGGTTGGCTTGGTGGGCTCAGGTCCGCGCGCTCGCTCCGATCCAACTCAGCGCCTCGGGACGTGCGCGTCCTGAGTATTGGCTTGTGGAGGGGGAGCGACGGGTCCAGGTCAGAGGCCCGGTCTTGGTGGGCCGGGACCCGCGCTGCGACCTCCAACTCAGCGACCCGCGCGCCAGCCGTCTCCTGCTCAGGGTGATCCCGGTCCACGAGCGGATCCTCATCCGCGCCGAAGCCCCCGGCGCATCCCTCGAGGGCGTCCCGCTCGAAGGAGGCGCCTTCTTCGAGCCGGGAACGACCCTGGATTGCCCAGGCGCCCGGATCACCCTCGGAGTGCAGCTCCCACAAAGGGCGCAAAACGTCGGGTCCGACGGCCTGTCCCGGATCGATCCTGGGAGCTTCGAGGCTCTCTGCGACCTCGCGCATCCTGCCGTGACCACCGCTCTCGTCCAGCACCTCGCGTCGGGGCAAGTCGCCAGCAGACTCGCTGGAGGGGCTCTCTTTCCGGCTGACCCGCAGGGATCCGCGCGCTTCGAAGCCGCGTTGAACGAGCTCTGCGAGGCCCGCTCAAGGCGAGCCCGAGAGCTCCTTCCGACTCTGCTTGGACCCCGCGCCGGTGATCTCGCTTGTTGCCAAGCCCTGCTGGCCACCGCCAGCCTTGGGCCGCAAGTCGCGCCTCTCTACGCCTGGCAGAGTCAATCGAACGCGTGAGCGAGGCATCTGAGTGGGTCTTCGGACTCCCAACACAGCTGGAGAACGACTCATGAGCAGAACACCGGAGGGCAAACGCTTAGGCCCCTACGTGGTCGAGCGAGAGATCGCGCGCGGAGGGCAGGGAGTCGTGCTCATTGCGCGACACGCAGAGACCGGAGGACGCGTGGCGCTCAAGCTCCTGCTTGACCCCACCCCCCAGAGAGTGGGGCGCTTTCGCCAGGAAGCCCAAGTCCTCGCGAGACTCCAACACCCCAACCTGCTCCGCGTCAACGACCTCGGCGAGCACGGCGGAGTCCCCTTTTTGGCTATGGAGTTCGTTGAGGGGCGCTCACTCGAGCAGCTGTTCGACGAGGAAGGCGTGCAGAGCGAGGATTGGATCAAGCAGACGCTGGGAGAGGTCGCGTCTGCCCTCGACTACTGCCACCAGAGCGGCCTCGTGCATCGGGACGTCAAGCCCGCCAACGTACTCGTCGAGGCTGGGACGGGCCGGATCGTGTTGGTCGACTTCGGCTTGATCAAGCGGGACCCGGACAAGCTAAAGCTGTCCACGCTTGATAGTGGATCACGACTGAGCAAGACGGGCGAGCTGCGCGGAACGCCGGCCTACATGTCTCCCGAACAGATCAGCCACACCCGCTACGGGGAAGTCGGCCCGATCACCGACGTCTACGGACTCGGCGGACTCCTCTACTACCTGCTCTGCGGACGCTCGCCCTTCCAGGCCGACTCGCTCCCCTCGCTCTTGGTCAAGGTGTTGGGGACGAACCCGGTCAGCCCCAAGGCGATCAACCCGAGCGCGCCCGCAGGCCTCGCTCAGTTGGCGCTTCGGGCCCTCTCCAAGGAGCAGAGTCGGCGCCCAGCCTCGGCACGGGAGTTCTCGGACGCGCTGCGCGGCGGCACCCCGAGCGCCGCCACCGGGAAGCCGCGCTCGCGGATCCCGCTCCTCCTGAGCGCCTCGCTGAACCTCGTCCTCCTGCTTGGCCTCGGGGCGGTCGTCCTCTCGCCTCCGACCGTCGCGACGCTCTCCTGGGAGGAGGCGTTCACTCGCGCCCGCGCAAACGTGCTGACTCCAGAAGACCTGGCGGCCTTGGAGGGGAGATCGGACGACGCGTCGCGCTGGCTCCCCTACTTGCGCGTCCAGGCCAGCGAAGAGGCTAAGGGGGTCTCTGATCTGCCCGAGGGCCCCGAGCGCGATCTGTTGGCGGCGGAGGCCGCGACAGCTCGCGGGACTCGCGAGGCCTACGAAGAGGCGCTGAGCCTCCTCGCGACAGGGGCAGGTGCCGCGCTTCCGTGGCGGCCCGA
>JAESQQ010000406.1 GCA_016765095.1 Planctomycetota bacterium
CCGGCGCTCGGCCTACCAGCCGCACCGGCGCTCGGCCTACCAGCCGCACCGGCGCTCGGCCTACCAGCCGCACCGGCGCTCGAGCTTCCGCCTCCAAGTGCCGGGGGCCAGCCTCACGATTCGCAATCGGAGCCACCGACCTCACGTCAGGGTGCGAACCCAAGTGCCCGGGGGCTCGGTCACGATCGGCAGCGGTTCAAGTCGTTGGAGCGACCAGCGTTCCCGCGCGTGCGACGCCCCCCGCCAAACGCTTCGAATTCCGCCCGTTCAAACGACCCGCCTCGAGTATTCCGGACCTAGGGTCCCCTACACAGAGCGCTGGAGCGCGCGCCCGGCCCCCTCCCCCTACTTCGAGCGCGCCCTCGTGATCCCGCCGCCGGTCTCGCCCGCGCCCAACGCGAGTGGGGCCCCTTGATCGTGGCCTCGCCGAGTCGCGTCCTAGCCCCCCGGCGCGGCCCGATCGTGGTCGAGGCGACGCCGCTGAACGCTGGGAGGCCCACGACGCGGGTCGAGACCTTCATTCCCCGAACCTCTCGACCCCGCTCGGACAGCCCCTCGCCTCAACGCGCGACCCCGCGCAGCACGATCGCGGACGAGCTCCTCGTCACGCTCGAGGCAAACGACCTCGCGGCGGCCTGTGAAGTCGCGGCTTGGGCCAAGGACAACCCTCTCCGAGAGGAGATCCTCCGCACGGCGCTCTTCGCGCGCTTTCCGAGCCCAAGCTTGCTCCGCGACTCCCTCGCTCGGCTCCGCGACGACCCGAGCTCCCAAGACCACCCCGGGCGCTCGACCCTGGCGCGACTCCTCGCAAGCAACTCCGCCCCCCAGTAAACAAGTGAATACGCCACCCGGAAGCCGCGCCATTAGTAGGGCGCGAAGTGGCGCCAGCCGGAAGTCGCGCCACCCGGAGTAGCGCCGCCCGAATCGGCTTTCTTGGACCGACCTTCGCGATAGAATCCTCGCCGCCGCAAGCGAGAGGATTCCCTGCTCGATGCAAGTTGAGCCTCGCCTTCACCCACCGCGAGGCAACCCCCTCGGAACCCCCAGGTTAGACGTGCCCCCCAGCTACTCCCCCAAACACCTGATCACCCGCCGCCGGGCAACCGGCCGCCTCCTCCTGCTGCTCTTGCTCCCCCTGATCTCCTCAGGGTGCACGGTCTTTGGTGACTACAACGTGGCCACCCACGAGGCCCGTGAGGCCTTCATGGCCGGGCACTTCGACCAAGCCGTCGCCAAATACAGCGAAGGCCTCGAGGTGATCAACGACAGCCTCCTCTATCGGCTTGAGGCGGGCATGTCGGCACACGTCGGGCAAGACTACGAGCGCAGCTTCCAGCTCTTCGACCGGGCCTATCGGCGCGTGGTCGAGTACCAAGATCGAGCCCTCCTAAACGCGGCCAACGTGGGCCAGCAGATCGGGCGAATCCTCGTCAATGAGAAGACCGCGCCCTACGAGGGTGAAGTCTTCGAGCAGATCCTCCTCCAGGCCTACCAAGCCAAGAACGTGTTCATCAAGGGCGATCGCGAGGGCGTGGTCACTGAGGCGCTGCGCTGCATGGACATTCAGGACAAAGCGCGCCGGCTCTATGAGGAAGAGCTCCGCACGACCGAGGCCGAGGCGACCAAGCAGACCTCCAGCGGAGAGGGCTTCGACGCCAAAGAAGTCGACGCGGAAATGCGCAAGGCCTACTCCTACCCGAACCAGGGCGAGCTCAATACGGCCGAAGCGGTCTACGACATGCGCTACGTGCGCTACCTGATCGCGTTCCTCCGCGACGCCGTGGCGACGAGCGAGGCCGACTACAACTCAGCCCTGATCGACATGAAGTTCGTGGCCGACACGTTTGGAGCGGTGCCCTTCGTGCAGCGAGAGCTGGCTCGGCTGACGCGACTCTCGGGCGACCGCGAGGGCGCCAAGATCATGCGAGAGGAGGCCGGCTTGCAGCCCCTCCCCCGCGGCGCGGGATCGGTCACGCTCTTCCTCGAAGCGGGAACCGCGCCTATGAAGCGCCAGTTCAAGATGATCTTCCCGACCTATAGCGGGGCGGCAGCCTTCGCGATGCCGATCTACGAACCGACTCGCAACCCGATCCGAACCGCGATCCTCGAAGTCGGCGGCCAGCAGTCGGAGGCCCTCTGCCTGACCGACCTTCAAGAGGTCGCGTTTCGCTACCACCGCGACCGGCTCCCGCTCATGATCGCGCGCCAGATCATTCGGCTCGCCGCCAAGATCGGGCTCCAAGAAGGTGGCCGGGCGGTGATCGCGAACACGGGCAGCGGAGTCGCCTCGCAAGCCGGCGCCCTGGCCTGGACGATCAGCGCGTCTGTGTGGAACGTCGTCAGCGAACAGGCTGACCTCCGCTGCTGGCGAACCCTCCCTCGAACCCTCTCGGTGACGCGGATCTACCTCCCGCCAGGGGACTACCCGGCCCGCCTGATCCTGCTCAACGACCAGGGCGCCCAGGTCGGAGTTCATGAACTCGGCGAGATCCGAATCGCGACCGGCCGACACCGAATGATCAACGCGCGTACGCTTGGGACGACCGTCCACAGCGACCTCAGCCGCGAGTCCTACGACCCCATGTCTGCGGCTGTTCCGGAGCCGCCCAAGTGAGGACCCCCATGAACACACTCCGACTCCTTTTCCTCTCGATTCCGTTCCTGTTCCTTGGCTGCGCGACTCAGGCGGCCAACAGCATTACGGTCGCTCCGGACGTCTCGAGCCAGATCGAGGTCTTCAACAGCGGCCTCCACGACGACTGCGAGATCACTTCGGGCAGCGCGCTTTACGAAGACAAGCTCCTCTCGACCCACGTCACGCTCCAGAGCCACCTCGACGAGAAGATCGCGCTTGAGGGCCGCTGGAGCTGGGAAGACGCCCAGGGCTACCCGATCAAGGCTAACCGCGCCTGGAAGACGGTCTTCGTAAACGCCCAAGAGGAGCGAAAGATCGAGGGCCTCGCCCCCGGCCCGCAAGCGATCAGCGGCAAGTACGAACTTCGCTACCACTCCGGCGAGACCAACGACTAGGTCTCTTGCTTGGCGGAGGCCTCGCCAGAGGCCAGCGCCAGCGCCCCTCACCTTCGCAGCGGACCGTCTTGATCCGCGCTTCTCACCAGGAGGAACCACCATGCGTTCGATCCACGCTCTGACTCTCGCCGCACTGGCGCTCATGACCCTCGCTGGTTGCAGCGGGCCGACTCACTCCGTCGAGGACCCCGAGGCCCACGGAGTGATTGACGCCGACGCGATCGGCTGGAACGAGCTGCGTCCCGCGGTGGACGAAATGCTCAGCGAGATCGCTCGGCTCAACGCCCAAGGCTGGCCAAGCCAAGTCGTCATGACGCCCGAAGCGCCTCACAAGCCCCAGCTTCGGATCCACACGATCCAGAACCGGACGCGCTCGCGGCTCGATATCCAGATGTACAAGAACAAGCTCAACAACGCCCTCGTCAAGCAGGGGATCGTCTACCTCGTCAGCGACGCCCACGACCACCAGGCGGTTTCGGGTGAGCGGGACTACAGCGACAGCGGCGGGACGACCCAGGGCATTGACGCCAACGAGGACGCGACGGGCTTGGTCCTGCAGGGCGAAATCTCTGACTCGATCATTGACCAGGGAGACGTCCGCCAGCACGACTTCCAGTTCAACCTCCGTCTGATCGAGACGACCAAGAACCGAGTCCTGGCCGTGAGCGACACCGAGTTCAGGAAGAAGAAGTCTCGCTAACCGAGTTCAGGACGACGCGCTCCGCGAGGAGATTCTGGCGTTGATTCCTCGCAGAGGCGGGCATAGGCTGCCGCGATCGCGAATCGTGGCAGACAATTGAGGGAATCGTGGCTTACAAACTGACGGTGGTCCTGTCGGGGCGAACTCTGTCGCGACACGAGTTGAGTGACGACGACGAGCGCGTTCGCATGGGGCGAAGCCCCGATTGCGAAGTCACCATAGACAACCTCGGCGTCTCGCGAGTTCACTGCGAGATCGTCCAGAAGCCGGGCTACTTTCAGCTTCGAGACCTCCAGAGCGGCAACGGGACCTTCGTCAACGGGGAGCGTGTCGAGAGCTACAACCTCAATCAGGGCGACGTGATCTCGCTCGGCAAGTTCACGATCCGATTCGAAGCGGAGGACCTCCCCGACCCCAGCGAGGAGAGCGGGGATCACATGCCGCTTATGGTTGAGGGATCCATGACCTTGGCCATGGACGCGGCCACGCTCGCGAAGAAGCACAAGCAACAGGCGACCAAGAACCGGGGCTACTTCGCGCTCTCCACAGGCAGCGAGATCGTGCTCGACAAGGCGGTGTTCTCCGTCGGCAAGGACAGCGAAGCCGACCTCGAGTTGAAGGGCTTCTTCTGCCCTCGGGTGGTCGCGATCGTGATCCGCGAGGAGAGTGGGTTCCGCCTCCTAGACGTCACCAACGGCGGTCGGAGCCTCAAGGTCAACGGGCGCTTCAAGCGCGACTCCTGGCTCAAGGAGGGCGACGAACTCGAAGTCCGCGGCACCACAATGGTGTTCCACCGTGGAGTCCCCGTCGGACACTAAACCGGAGGCTACGATTCTGAGAGGTCGCCCACGAGGACGGCCTCACGATTCCCGTTCGTCAGGAAGGCGACCTCGTTCAGAATCGTGCTCCGCTTTACTAGATTCAATTTCTAGTAAACGGAGTTCGTGATTCGGTCGGCAGGAAGGAACGTATCAGTGTTGCGCGACCACTCAGTATCACGAACTTCCGTTTAGCGCTCGAAGAGGCTCACGTGCTGCGCTTCATGAACCGGGCCAACGCCCTGACCCTTTTGGGAGCCGCCTGCGCGCTCGTAGGCGCGCTGTTGGCGATCAACGGCCGAGTCTCGTTCGGGCTCGTGGCCCTCGCTGTGGCCGGCCTCTGCGATCTCTTCGACGGAGTCCTCGCGCGGAGCCTCGTGCGAACTCCCCTCGAGGAGCGCTTTGGGCAACGCCTCGACTCGCTCTGCGACGCGGTCAGTTTCGGGGCCTGCGGCGCCCTGATCCTCTACGGAGGCGGACTTCGCCACCCCGCCGAGCTGACGCTAGTCGTCGCGTTCGCCCTCGCTGCGATCTGGCGACTGGCTTACTTCGACGCGGTCGGCATGGAGCCCGCAAACCCTGAGGGCGAAGACCAACCGTCCGACGCGGCTGCCCCGCGCTTCGTCGGATTGCCGTCGACCTACGTCGCGCTCGCGCTCCCCCTCGCCGGGCTGGCTGGCCTCCACTCCCCCGCAGCGCTCCACTGGGCGTTTCTGGGGACGGGGGCAGCCGTCGCCCTCGCCATGGTCTCGCCGATTCGGATCCCAAAGCCCGGCCGAAAGACCTACCCCTTGTTCCTCCTCCTGGCGCTCGGCCTGGGCACGATTCACGTGTTGGCTGGACTCGGAATCCTCTAGATCACGGCATTCGCGCCAGATAGCCCTAGACTCACCCTGTGCCTCCTCTCCCAGCCGTCGTGTTCCAGCACTATCGCCAGCCTCGCAACCAAGGGCGCGTGGCCGGCGGGACGCTCGTTGTCCTCGAAGGGCGAATGGAGGACGCCGAGATCCACTTCTACGTGCGGAGGGACCCAGGCGACCTGATCCGCGTCGGCTACGAGTTGATCCGAGACCGCTCGCCCGTGGCCCCGCTCTCGCTCCTGACCTCGTTGATTCAAGGGAAGCCGATCGCCGACGCCGAGGCTCTCACGCTTGAGCAGTTCGCCGAACACTACGACCTCGACGAGGAGATCTACCCAAACCTCCTGATCGCGCTCGAGGCGCTTCAAGCTGGCCTCGCGGCGCTCCGTGGTGAGCCCGACCCCTTTCGGGACGACGGAGCCCTGATCTGCCACTGCCTTCATGTCCGAGAAGGACGTATCAGGAGGCTGATCCGTGAGCGTCAGCTCAAGACGCTCCCCGAAGTCCGATTCTGGACGCGAGCCTGCAGCGGCTGCCGGAGCTGTCGGGAAGATCTGGAGGAGATCCTAGAGAGCGAGGAGCGGCTGAGCAGCTGAGCTGACCCCTCGGTAGCTCCTAGTGCTGCCCATCACAAGTTGCGGTACACCCCATTGCTTTCGTAGGGGAGGGGTTTATAGCTCCTGACGTTGACAAGCCTAAGCTCAGAGGCCGTCTGTCTCTCCCTGACAGGCGGGCGGGGGTAAACCCCGCACCCTACGAATCGCAGGAGGGCCCCTCCGCAAGATGCCCTCCTGCACG
>JAESQQ010000407.1 GCA_016765095.1 Planctomycetota bacterium
CGGCTCTGGAGCGGGGGCGGTGCGGGGTGGGAGCGTGACCTTCGGTGGAGGGGTGTCCTCGACCTCGTCTGTTGCTCGCCGAACCAGTTCCTCTTCGGGCACACCTCAAGCCTAGGCAGGGCGTGGGTGAACGTCGAGGGCGATTCTCGACCAGCGGATCTCTTCCTCGACACCCGTCGCGAGCCGAAAGGGCTTCAACGACCGAACTCTGCTTGGAGGCGTGCGCAGACCTCGTCCCAGGCGTGCCCAGGGTCCTCCCCTGACAAGAGCTTGCGAGCACGACGCTCAGCTTCTGCGGCCCATGCTGCGTCCACATCCTGGTCTGGCTTGCCGTCGAGGCTCACGAGCAGGTCGTGTGCCAACGCTCCACGCTCTTCTGCGGTGAGCTTGAGAGCTTCGTCTAAGACGTGTTGGGCAGCTTTCGTCATGCCCACATGCTAGCCCTGCGGAGCGACCTCGTCATGACACGAGTCGAATTCACCTCCAGCGCAGCCAAGGCAGGATAGGCGGAATCAAGGTAGGCACGCGACGTAGACGTCAGGGGACAAACTCCGGTGGGCGGCCTGCCAGATTGCGCCTCTCGTCCGCCGAGCGACGAGTCTCGCCTCCAAAACGGCCTTGTGTCACACAACCGCGCATCGCTATCTCCGCGGCTGGGCCCTGCACCCGTCGATTCTCGGCAAGTGGGGCGCTCAGGCAGTAGAAGACCTCTTCTACTGCCACGGCTCGCTCGGGAGCGTGACAGCGGTCACGGACACGCCGGGGGCGGCGGTCGAGCGATACGCCTGCCGGGGTGTGAGTCAGTCGAGGCGAGTGGGGCTCACCGCGCTCCACGCTCTCCGACCTCGACCTCGAATACCCCCCAATCTGCTCCCAGCGTGCCGGTCAAGTAGAGTAAGTCCGACACGTCGTTCAGCAAGAAGGAAGCCAACACCATGGGTAACAGGGACAAGAAGAAGGAAAAGAAGAAGCCGAAGAAGCCGAAGGATTCGAAGGGGCCCAAGCCGAACACTGACCCCAAGAAGTCCTAAACCCCAAGGCTCTTCGTCGAGGGCGGGCACCCGCCCTGGGCCCACAACATGGCGAGGGGCCGGTGGTGGACCCACGCGGAGCCTTCGGCGGGAGGTCGGGTCAATCAACCGAGGCCCTTCGCCCTGAGAAGAGCTCGAAGAACATGGCGCAGCCCAAAGTGAGGGGCATGATCCCGATCCAAGCGATAGGGTTCTTCTCGAGGCTTTCGCCTTGGCCAAGAGCTCCGGCCAGCAGGATCAGCCCAGCACCTACTCCGGTCACCAGCGAAGCAGTCAAGAAGCCTCGCAATCCCGTGTGCCCCCACCAGGGGTGGGTCTGGGCCAGCTCTTCCCTGACGAGACCGCGCAGGTGGCGCATTCGCTCAAGGGAGACCGCGGCCTCCCCGCCCCCGTTCATTGAGCCGCGGGCGTCGCAGCCCAGCGTGGCGCAGCCTCCGAGCTCCTCCTGACAGACCAGGTGGAGGGTGGTGCTGCAGCTAGGGCAGACGTGAAGGGAGAGCTCCTCGCCGACGACTTCTTTGCAGAGGGGGCAGCGCTCGATGGCTCCGAACCGTGGAATCAGCCTCACGCTCGAAGTCTAGCGGTCGACCCGCGGCTTGGCTCGACCCCCGTTCAGACCACGGCTGTGCGCCTTGGAAATCGCCTCCTCCGCGCTGACGAGCTTCGCCGTACCGGCTTGGACCTCCTGCACGCGCCTCGAAATGAGCCTGGGCCAAGCTGCCTCAGCTCCCTCGTCGGGAGGGCGGTCGAGGCTCTCGGAGAGGCGCAGCGCGAGAGCGGCGCGCTCGTCGTGGGAGAGTTCCAGCGCGTCGTCTAAGAGGCGTTGGGCGGCTTCGGTCATGACTCCATGCTAGCCGTGGTGAGGGACCTCGTCACGAGTGCAGTTTGGCTCTTCGTCCCGCCTGAGGGGCAACCGCCTGGAGACCGCGCGCCTGCGGCTGAGGGACTTTCGGGCCGAAGACCTAGACGCCTTCACCGCCTACCGAGCGGATCCCGGTGTCGCGCGCTATCAGCGCGATCGGAGATTGCTCACCGGACAGCGCCGCCTAGCGACGGAGACAGCGATACTGTGAGCCCGTGAGCGGCTCCAGTCCATCCCCTGAGGCATTGCGCCGAGCGCTCGTCGCGCGCGGGTGGGTAACGACGGAGCAGCTCGCGAGCCTGGGCCCGCTTGCCCCCGGCCCCCTTGGCCAAGCGCTGGTCTCCCAGGGGTGGGTCTCGAGCGAACAGCTCGCCTCACTTGCGCCAAAGGCCAACACCACTCTCCGGTTCGACCAGGTGTTGCCCCTCGATCCCTCACTCGATGCCGTGCCCGACGAGACTGCCTGGGGTGAGAAGCCTGCAGCCAGGCCGTCGTCCCCGCCTCCCACGGACGACCAGACGGCTTGGGGTGAGGCTCCGGTCTCCGGGACGCCGCCTCCCACGGACGACCAGACGGCATGGAGTGAAGGCCCGGCCGCCGGGGCGACGCCCCCCACGGACGACCAAACGGTTTGGAGTGAAGGCCCGGTCGCCGGGGGGCCGCCCCCCACGAGCGACCAGACAGTCTGGAGTGAAGGCCCGGTCGCCGGGGCGCCGCCCCCCACGAGCGACCAGACGGCGTGGGAGGAGGGCCCCGCTCGCCTCGGGAGCGGGGTGCCCGTGGGGCGAGATCCCGCTCGCTTCGTGGCGCATTACGAGATCGTGGAGGAGCTCGGGCGAGGCGCTATGGGGACGGTCCACCGCGCGCTCGACACGCACTCGGGCCGACACGTGGCGATCAAGCGGATGATTCCGGGGATCTCGAGCGCGGTCTTGCGTGAACGCTTCGGGCGAGAGGGCGAGCTCGCGGGGCGGCTCTCCCACCCCGGAATCATTGGCGTCCACGACTTCGGCGAGTCAGGCGGAGCGGCCTACCTGGTTTGCGAACTCGTCGAAGGGGCTCAGGACTTTCTGAGCGCTTTGGCGGGCGAGAGCGTCGAGGGAATAGTCGCGCGCCTCCGGGACGCTGCCCTCGCGCTGGGGCACGCCCACGCTCGTGGGATCATTCACCGCGACGTCAAGCCGGACAACCTCCTGATCGGAGACGACGGGCGAGTCCGGGTCGCGGACTTCGGACTCGCCGCTGCCGGGGATCTCGAGCGGCTGACTCAGACCGGCGCCCTGTTGGGGACGCCGGCCTACATGGCGCCCGAGCAAGTCATGGGGCTCCGCGAGCTTGGCCCCCAGGTCGACGTGTGGGCGTTGGGAGTGATCCTCTACGAGATCCTGACCAGGCGGCGCCCCTTCGCGGGAGCAAGTATCCAAGGCCTGTTCCATTTGATTCGCGCCGCTGATCCGACTCTGCCGCACACGCTCGATCCCGAAGTTTGGCCCTCCCTGGAGGCGATCTGCCTCAAGGCTCTCTCGGCCGATTCGGCCGACCGCTACCCTGACGCCCGCGCAATGGCGGACGACCTCGATCGCGCCCTCGAGGGCGAGGCGACCGAGGCGCTTCCGGTTCGACCTCGCCCGGCGTGGGTCCGGCGCGCCCCTTGGCTTTTGATTCCACTGGCGGCGTTCGGACTCGTCGCCGGTGCAGTGGGCCTCGGGACCGCGACTTCGACCCCGACGCCTGCTCCCGCCCCTTCCCTCCCTGCCTCCGCCACGCCCACGCCCCAGCCGCTCGCCACGCGGAGCTTCAGCCGCCGCGACGATCAACTGCTGGTGGTCTCTGGAATCGGGCAGCGTCTAAACCTGCTGCACCTCGACCCTGAGGGACGCTTTCAGTTCAGCTCACAGCCAAAGCCAAACGGCGCGTGGTCCGGGTGGACCGAGTTGGACATTCACCCCGAGCGCTTCGTCGCCGCAGCGGGGAGGGACGAGCGACTCGAGCTGTTCTGGATCGCCCGGAAGGACGCCGCGGTTTTTCACGTCTCCCAGAACCTGCTCGGCGGCTGGGGCGGCGAGATTCGGAGCGTGGGGTACTCGGCTCGGTCACTGGCTTTGGTTCGTGACTTCAATGCCAGGCTGCTCCTCGTCGCGGGAACAGAGGACGGCGCGATCTTCCAGCAACAAGGCGTCGTGAACGGGCCCTTTGATCAGCTCAACAAGGCAGGCGCCGGCCGAATCGATCAGATCTGTGGGGAGCGGAACTCGGACGAACGGCTGGAGTTCGCGATGGTGATTGGCGGGGTCGTGCTGAGGAGCCACCAGGCCACCAAAGGCGACCTAGCGAACGGGAGCCTCGTGCGTCCTTACGAGAGCCAAATGACCGACGTCCGGCGGATCTCCATGATCCGGCGGGCCGACGGCGTGCTTGAACTCTTCGTGTTGAACAGCAAGGGGGAGCTCCTACGAACCCGCCAGAACGCGCCGGGCGAACCCCAGTGGGGGAAGCCGAAGACGGTCGCGGTGGGGGTCGGAGAGTTCGCGGTGACTCGCGCTCCGGGTCGGCGCCTCGCGCTCTTCGTGAGCGACCGTGAGGGTTGGATCTCCGAGCGCTGGCAAGGGAGAGACAAGGAGTTCGGTTCCGCGGCGCGAGTTCGCAAGGCGCGCGGCAGCTCGGTCACAGCGGCCCAGAGCCAGGACGAGAGTGTCGTCTTGGCTTGGATCGACCTCGACGGCAGGCCTACTCGGGCCCAGGCTTTAGGTCCGGGTCTCTGGAAACAGGATTGAGGCGCACCCACCTGGCGAGCGGTTCCTTCTCAGGCGTCTCGCCGTGCTCGCCAGGCGCCAGGCTGTGTCGAGGGGCTCGCTGGGGGGAGCGGCAAAGGCGGGACCTCCCTCAGCTTCTGCGTGCCTTTCCGGCAGCGCCCTTCGTGCGTGGCGCAGGTGTGGACTCGTCGCCCATAGCCTCGCAGAGCGCGGCGACGGCTAGCTTCCTGAGTTTCGCGCCCTTGGGGGTGCTCTTCTTGCCGCTGATCCGGATCGACTTCACGTCGAGCGATCCCCCCAGGAGCGTGGCGAGCGCGAGGATCGAGTCGCTCAGCTTGGTGGTGCCCTGCAGGCCGGAGGAGATCTCGTCCCCGTAGTTAACAGAGCGGTAGATCGTTCCTTCAAAATTCGACGTCTCCAAGCAGACCTTCGTCTTCTTCCCCTTGCGAACGAACTGGTATTCGAGCTTGATCTCCTCCGCGTTGTTCGCCACCTCGTTGAGTTCTTTCAGCCTTGGCCCCGCCCGAAACGGGCGGGTGATTGCTCGGGCTAGATCGCGTCGGAGAATTCCGCCGCGGCCAACTTGGCGTTGCGAAAGCTGACACTCGCGCAGTCCGCGAACTCGGCGCTGCTGAGGTCGGCGCCCGCGCAGTTCGCGCCGCGAAGCTTGCAGCAATCCAGTCGCGCGCTCGCGAGCTTCTGGTCGGTGAAGTCGCTGCCTGAGAGATTGATGGCCTTGTCCCGCTGGTCGAACGGGATACTGCTCAGCCGCGCGTTCCAGCGCGCGACTCCCCGGGTCCCAGCGGCGAGCAGGGCCCGCGCCTCGTCAGGACTGGGAGTCAAGAGGGACCAGGCCTTGGAGACGTCGAGGATCTTGATCTTGGCGCCTTTGCGGTTGAGCTTCTCGGCGTATCTCTGGGCGGCGGACTTGCCCCTCGTGAGCACCTTTTCGAGGACCAGGTAGCTCACGTTCGCGGTGAGGATGGCCGCGATCTCTCCCTGCTCGGGCCTGATCGCCGCGACGAGTTGCTCCTCCTCTCGCTCGTCAAGTTCGGAGACGCAAAAGCTCAGCCCTTCGAAGCTCGCCGGGCCTCCAGGGAGCTTCTTGGCTCTCTTCCGGTTCTTTCCGGCGCTCGGCGCTGCGGTCGATTCCTTGGCTCCCCACTTCCCGTCCTGGAGATTGAAACGCAGCAGGCCGCAGTTCAGTTGAAGCAGGGACGTCGTGTCGAGGACCATGCCGGTCTCGGAGAACCCCGACTGGAACATGACGTAGTTCTCCCTTACGGCCACGCGCACGCGCAACCCCCTGGCGAGACCGGTCCCCTGGCGATAGCCGGTTGTGCTCGGCGGTGGACCTGCTTCGGAATCCTCACCACGAGCCCGTAGACTGCCTTCATGTGGAAGGCAAGCGTTTGCGGGGCTGTCGTGCTCGTCACCCTCCTCCTCCCTGCGCTCTCTCGCGGACAGGAGGCGCCCGAAAAATCCCTCGACGAGTTGATCGCAGACCTTGAAGGCCCCGACCAGCCTGCCCGGGAGGCCGCTATCGGCGGGCTCTACGAACACGCCGCCAAGCACGGAGAACTCGCGGTGCCCCGCTTGATCCGCGCCCTCGCTCACGACGACCAGCGAGTCCGGGGGGCGGCAGCGGTCGCGCTCGGGAGGGTTCGATCCACCGCCGCGCGCTCCCTCAACACGTTGCTGCTCGTGGCGACGACTGACCCCGACGCCACCGTCGCGGGGGAAGCCATGAACGCCCTCATGTTGATTGGGCCTAGGCCTGGAGACGTGGACGTGCTCTTTCAGCTCGCGCTGCAGGCGAGACGATCGTCCCACTCGGGCGACGACCGAGACGAGAGAGGCGACGAGGCGGAGTTCGCGTTGTGCAGGCTGAACCAGCGCGGCCGGGTTGGTTTGATCAAGTGGCTGCGAGCAAAGAGCCCCGACGCTCGGCAGCTCGCTGGCGAATTGCTGGAGTGGTCAGTCCATCCCGAGGTCGTGGCTGGGCTCGCGCGAGCCCTCGACGACCCTGAGCGCCACGTCCGATTGAGTGTCATGAATTCGTTCGGCGGGCCTTTGTCCCAAGGCCTGGGCTTCGTAGCGGGGGGAGGTCGGGTGGCGGTGAACCGGCTCGTCGCCTTCACGGAGAGCGGAGACCCCCAAGAGCAACGCGCGGCGACTAAAGCCCTGTCCCGGCTGGGGACCCCGGAGGCCGTCGCGGCGCTAACCGGATTGCTCCTCCACTCTGACCAAGAGGTCCGAGGCGAGGCTGCCCTCGGCCTGGCAAGTGCAAGGGACCCGGCCTGCATACCCATTCTGATTGAGAGTCTGGGCCACTCTGACAAAGAGATCCGGAGCGATGCCGTCTGGACCTTGGCGGGACTTGGGGCCGTCGCCGAGCCAGCGCTGCCTGCCCTCGCAGCGCTCCCGCGACGCGAGTCGTCTCAGGCACTGAGTGAAATCGGTAAGCAACTGAAGCTGAGCGGAGTCGTCGTGTGGTGGGTGCCGCTGCGGGCCTACGCGCTCGAGACCGCAGGCCTGCTCGTCTTCCTAGGGGTCTGGCTCGGATTGGCTTGGCGCCTGCTACCGATCCTCGTTGAGAAGATCCGCGGGCTGAGACTGATCGTGGTCTCCTCGGTCCTGACGACCCTCGCCGCGTGCGTGACCGGCTACGCGTTCCTCCCCGAGCGTGCGTGGTGGAAGGAGCCCGGGATCCTCGTGTTGTTCGGCCTCGCGCTCTTCCTGCCCGTGTTCCTCTGCGCCGGGAAGCTCGTACGCTCACCGTCGCCGACCATGGAGCGAGTCGCCTGGATCGGCCTGGTCGCGTCGATTCCGACCGCCCTGGCCGGCTTCGGGATCCACCACGTCTTCTCGCAACCCTGGGTCCAGGGCTACCTCCCAGACTCGTTGTTCGTTGTGCTCCCGCTGCCCCTCGCTGCCATGGGCTCAGTCGCGATTTGCTGCGTTCTTCCGGCGATTTGGGTCTGCACCAAGCGAGCGGCCCGAGCAACCCCCCTTGCGGTAGACGAGCCGACTTCAGGGGCTCGGGGACCCTGCTAGCCTGAGCGCCAATGAACGCCCTTTCCTTCTGTTGTCCACATTGTGGCTACACGACTCAAGTTCCTGCCACGGCAGCGGGCCAGCAGGTCGCGTGCCCGGGCTGCGCCCGAGCCGTCGTCATTGGGGGCGCAGCACCTCCTCAAGCTGAAGCGCCCGTGCCCGGGACGATCCAGTTCCCCTGCCCTCACTGTGGAGTCAGCGCCCGGGTACCCGCTAGCTATGCGGGTCAGCAAGCCAAGTGCAGCTCCTGCGCCCAGGTCGTGGTGATTCCCTCTGGCCAGGCAGCGCCCGCGTCAGCTCCCCCCGGGGTCATCGCTTTCCACTGCGCTTGCGGCAATCGGATCGAGGTCCTAGCGGCTCACGCGGGGACGCAAGGGAACTGCAACGTGTGCGGCGGAGCCGTTCAAGTCCCCGGGGGACAACAGGTCCAGGCGCAGCCTCCCCCCGCCCCCTCACCCGCGCCGGCCCCGGCGGCCGGGCCAATCGTCTTCAACTGCCCCCAGTGCCAAACGCTGAGTCAAGTCGACCCGTCCTACGCCGGACAGCAGTGCCTCTGCCCGACGTGCGGAACCGGAATAACGATTCCGCACCAGAGCACGGCGGTGCTGCCACAGCAGCCGGCCGGCCAGCAAATGGCGTCTCAGCCCGCCGGACCGGCCTCCCGACCCGCCGCACCCAGCCTCGACCTCGCCCCAGCACCCGGCCTCGACCTGGCTCCGGAGCGCGGCCTCGACCTCGCCGAACCCGAGCCCGAGATCGCGCATGAAGCGGTCGGCGAAGCGATCGACGAAGACGAAGACGAAGACGAGCCGGAAGAGCGCCCCAGGAGGGGCAAGCGCGGCGCTCGCAAGGGGAGGGCGAAGAAGGGTCGTGGCCCGAGCGGCCCGAGCGGGGAGAAAGTCGAGTGCATGTTCTGCTTCTCCCAGATCCCAGCCAGCGCAGAAGCCTGCCCAAGCTGCGGAATGGAGTTCAGCCCGCCCTCAGCCCCCGCTCGCGGCGGCCGGAGCCAGGGTCGGAGCCGTACCGCCCGGGGAGGCGGACAGGTCCAAGTCTTCGCGGCGCTCCGAGAGGGGATCTCCGACTTCGCCAACAACGCCCTGTTCTGCTGCATAGCACTTGTGATCTTTCAGGCCGCGACGACCATCGCGGCAGTGATCACTGGGTTTGGTGCCGTGATCTTCGCGGGCATGGTCGGCTCGCTGCCCGGGGTCGTGATCGCGGCCCTCGGCTCGGTGGTCGTGACCTTGGTCGTCGTCACCTACCTCCTCCAGGGGCTGTTCGCGTTCTGGCTGGCCTGCGCCCGCGACGAGAAGCCCAGCCTGATCCTCTTGTTTACGCAGCCGATCTCGGGCGCGATCAGCGGCTTCGCGGTCCAAGTCGTGATCACGATCGCCTACATAGGGCTCTCCTTTGCCATTGGGCTCATGATCAACACCATGGGGAGCCTCGTCGGCGTCGTGCTCGGGTTGCTCCTGTTCTTCCTGTTCTGCTGCCTGCTGGTCTTGATCTCCGGCCTCGCCCAGATCTACATCGTTGACCAACGCCTGGGCTTCGGGCAGGCCATTTCGGCCGCGAGCGCTTCGGTCAGCGCCAACACGGGAAAGCTCCTCGGTTACACCGCCATTTGTCTGGGGGCCTGGTTCGTGGCCGCGCTCATCGTTTCAGTAGGGCTCGGCGTGTCCGGGATCGCACCGGACCCAGGCCAGCCCGCCTTCGGGAAGATCCTCCTCTCGGGCCTGATTCAGTCTGCGGTCTCGCTCGCCTTCCTTTCGGTCTTGGGGACCTCGCTGACGCGGATCTACCTCCAAATCAGCGGGCGATAGCCTTCCGGGTCGCTCCACAGAGGCGAAAACGGCCGGCATTGCTTCTCCGATCCGTGAGCTTCTTTCCTCACGCGGTGCACGCCGCCCGCTTCAACCGAGGAGGTGACCCCTGCCTTGAGGTTCGCGGGCTCCTGACGGAGGTGTTGGCCGGTGCCTCGCGTCGGGTAGTCGGTCCCAAAGAGCGCACTGACGACCTCGAGAAGCTGGAGCTGCCCGAGGTCAATGGCTCGAAGGATACGGATCCCCCCAGCACGGGAGTTCAGCTCGAGGAGCCACGTGTAGGGTTCCAGAGTGGCGGGAATCTGGGCGATGACGCGTCCGATCAGTGCGCGGGCACGGTCGGGTTTACCTCGGTCGACCCAGTAATCGACCAGGCGCTTGGCCGCCCTGCGGCCGCGATACTCACCCAGCTCGAGCGTCGCCTCGACCCGGATTGACGTCGCGCCGCTGCCCTCTTTCGGGGTCGGGCGCTGGGACCTCGTGGTCTCACGCGAGGAGGGACCGCGTGCCGGCGTGGGCGCGCGGGACACTGCGGAGTGCAGAGGAGCAGTGATCGCCTGGCTCGGGCTTGGTGGGGAAATGCGTGACGAGCTTTGGATCAACGCGAGCCCTGGGAAAGAGGGGCCGCTGCTGCTGCTGGTGGGGGCCGCGCTCTCCCAACGCCCACAGACTCCGCTGACGCCGACCGAGGTGCCAAGTGCGAAACAAATGACGGACGCGCCGAGGGCCGCCGCTACTGGAACACATTCCATTTCGGGGTCTCCGCCTCCTATACGTAGACGCCGCGGTCCGAGTTCCCTAGATCGGGACGTGGGCCGCCCTGAGGCGTAGTTGATGCGCAACCACCTGGCCAACAAACCGCCCAGGGCCATGCAGAGTCAAGGTAGGCACGCCACTTAGACGTCGCGGGACAAGCCACGGCTGACTGCCTGCGGGTTGCTTCCCCCCGCCCGCAGGGGAGCGTGACTGCGATACGCAAGCCGCTCAACCACGCGAGTCGTCGAGCCTGGACGCTTGGCTACGCCAGAGGCAGCAGAACCGGGCGCGAAGGTCGCGCTGCGGGCCCGGGCCTGTCTGGCGAGAAACACGTCCGGGGGGCAAGTCTCACGGCCCAACTGCCGGAGCGCGTAGTATTGAAGAACGAAGGGCAGAGCCACTAGGACAAGGGAGACCCACCCCCAGCCGTGGAGGATCGCGGCGTAGGGCAGGAGCCCTGCCAAGAGGACCGGCGCCCAGTAAGTGATCCCTCCCCGGCCACGTCGTCGGTGGCCGAGGTTTCCGTCCAGCGTCGCGCGGACCACGTTGGCGGCGACGAAGAAGGCTCCTCCTGCGATGTACAGGAGGAGCGCGCACGCCACCTCCAGTAACTCGCGGTCTCCTGTCCGAACCATGGGAATGATGGCGAGGGGGGAGAGCATCAGGGCGGCGATGACCCCGACGGCCCTGGCCGCCCAGACTTTTCGTGGGTCGTGGCCCTGAGTCCACTCTTCCCGAGGACTCCAGGCTTCGCAGGGTCGACACTGGACCTCGTCCATATCAACCTTGCATTCGGAGCAGGCCGTCTCGCCCACGAAGGACGCAAAGGGCGCGTCGCACGCGCCGCAGGTCCAGCTCTCCTCTGGGTCGCTTAGATAGCAGGAGGGGCAAGTCGGGGTGGCCGTTTTGGGGCGGGGGACCAGGGGTGGGTCGGGCAGCTTGGCTCGGCTCATGGCTTTCTCCTCGAGGTTGTCGATTCGTGGAGTACCTGACCGCTGGCCTGACCCTCCTCCTTCGCGTCTCCTCCGTGCACCCTGGGGACCGGGAAGGAGAGCTCTAAGTCCAGCGAGGCCCACTAGAAGTGAGACGCACTTTGAAACCACCTGTCACCCCCGGCGACAGTTGGCCCGCGCCCCGGGGATCGACCCTGCACTCAGTCCCGGCCTGTCTCCAGGCTGGAATGGACGGCTTCCTGACCAAGCCGGCGCGCCTCCTCGACCTCCGCCGGACCCTGCTCGAGACGCCTAGCCTGGGTGTCCGTGGGATCAGCGCGCCTTAGGGAGCTTCCGCTTCTTCTGAGGGCGGCGATTGGGTCGGACCGTCGGTGGGGGTCACGTTCACGTGCTTAGACCGCGACTCCAGGCCGAGGTCAGACTCACGAATTGCACCGGCCTCGACGAGCTTCTCCTCGAGGAGTTCCTTCGAGAAACCCTCCGGCGAGATTGGCTCTCCAAAGCGCACCGAGACACGCCGCCGAAAGGACCAATCCGCTTTACCCAGACTGCGTCCGTATTTTCGGCTCAAGAAGGACCCATACATTCCGTCTATGAAGGCTGGCACGACAGAGACTGAGGATTGGGCCACGATCCGTTCGACTCCGGGCCGAATCGGCTGGAGATACCCGGTTCGGGTCATGTAGCCCTCGGGATGAAGCCCGACAGCGTGCCCTTGCGCGAGCGCCTCGGAGATCTTTCGGAACCCCTCCTTCAGGAGCGCCTCGTCTTCCCGTGCGGAGGCGATCGGGATTCCACCTGCACCAAGGAACACCCAGCGAAGAAGCCCATCGCTGACATAAACGTGGTCGCCGACCATGCGATAGGGCCGCTGGAGAGCGATGCCTATGATGAGCCAGTCTATGTAGCTCACATGGTTGGAGCAGGTCAGGAATCCCCCCTCCGCGGGGATCTTCTCGACGCCTTCGAACGTGATCCGATAGACCACGCGAAGCACGAAGCGGCCAACCAGCATGAAGACATGGCTAATCAGTTGGGAGAAGCTGTAACAGGCGAGGGCCGCAAAGAGCGGGATCCCGACCAGCGAGATCGTCGAGAGCGGGGGCCAGTCCACAAGACGTCCCCGGGTGACGAGCAGCGCTGCGATGCCGCAGAGGCAGATCAGTCCACCTCCCAGGTTGGCGACCCAGCCGGGGACCCCCGGGGCGGCCCGCTTCTGGCCTAGGATTGCGGCCGGAAGGCACGCCAGCGTTCCACAGAAGACCGTCCCGAACAGGAACACGGCTGGCTCGTCCGCGAAGTGGAGGCCGGCAGAGAGGACCGCCAGGCCTGCTGAGCCGACCGGGATGTAGCCCAGGTCCACGTCGGTTCGGGAAGTGAGTTGGTAGACGATCGCGGCGGCAGCCACGGCTCCAACCACGAGTCCCAAGGGTGGGCTCTCCAGCGACGCGACGAGGGCGCCCAGGTAGATCAACACGAGCGCTACGCCCGCCCAGGGCCAACCGAGTCCGATGTTGTCCTGGTCGAGGATCTCGGCTTCGCTCACAACTCCTTGCGTTTCATCAGCCAGTGCGGCCTCCAATTCTGCGCCACGCTACTTGCTCTCTTCGATTCGAGGAAGGAAATCCAAGACTCGCCCGCCCGGGTCAGCGCCTCGCCGAGCCCTTCCCAGGTCCCTAGTACTTCACGAAGGCCTCGACGGTTCCGCCATTGCCTTGGGCCTTGCCCGCCAAACGGGTGTCCAGGTCCTCGAGGATCAGCGTCCAGTGGGTCGATCTCTCTGGGTCCAGGACGACCCAGAATGTGCCCTTGGTCCGAGTGAAGCCCCGCTCTTGCAACAGGGCGAAGGGTATCGGGGCCAGGGACCAGAGGTTCCCGGTGTCTACCTTCTCGAGGTCAGCTACCTCACTCGATCACCGCGGCTGCGAAGGTCCGGGCCGGCGAGAGGACACCGTGGCGGACCGGACGGACTTCGGGCCGGCTGTAAGTCAGTCGGGCCCGCACTCGTGGCAGGCGTTGGCGCGCTCCCAGCAGCGTCTGTGGTGCGGTGACTCGCACTCGCGGCAGCGGCGGAGTCGGCCCAGGACCTTCTGCGAGCAGGCCACGCAGATCACGTCAAGCGCGTTTGGCGTCATGCTCCGCATGGCCGCGACCGAGGTCGCGACGACCTCGCCCCAGCAGGAGGTGGCCAAGCGGGTCGAGAAGCGAAAGCTCGTTCCCTCCTTTTGGTTGACGCTCAGGATCGGGCCCCTCCACTTGGTGAGCTTTCCCAACCGAAGGAGGTGGGCTCGGGTCTCGGGGTTCAGCGTGTCGTGAACCCAGCTCTCGGGGCTGCCTTGGATCAAGAAGGCCTTGTCGAACGTGGCGTCTCCGATCTGGTGATCCTCGTAGCCGATCAGCTTCGCGACCGAGTCCATGAGGCGCTCGGGCCGAAGGAAGAGGCGACGGCGAGGGCTCCAGTTGAAGCTGAGCTCGCTGGAGCCGTTTCCGCCTGGAGCCGAGACTTGAACCGAGAACGAAGCCTTGAGTCGCCCAGCCGGGAAGCGCACACACGCGTCGGTCAGCAGATCCCCGGCGAGGTAGTGCCCTCCCCACTCGTCTGCCAAGGCAACGAATTGCTTCTTCAACCCGGCCACGAGGTCTCCTCACGCACCTGAAGGTGGTCAGCGAAGCCGATCTTCGCCCTTTCCGGCTCGGCTCGACTCTACTTCTTCTCAAAGTCGAGCACGGTCAGCCTCGAGTCGCCGAAGTCGGGTCAAGAAAGTCTGCTCCCGCGCCTCCTGGCTCTTGGCTCGAGAGAAGGCCGCCAACGCGTCGGCGAAGGCCTCGGCCCGGCGGAGGTTTCGTCGCTGGGTGGGATAGGCGTAGACGCGGATCCTGGAGCCGGCGCGAGTGCGCTTGCGGGTTCGAACGGTGGAGCGCTTGGCGGGGTCGAGCCAGAGCTGCGCCTTGCCTTGGATTTGGTGGACCGCGATCGCGTATTCGCGCAGGACTCGCTCTCGGCTCGCGCGCTGGATTCGGTTCAAGACCGCCTGGCTGAGGTCGACTTCGAGCGCGCAGCGCGTCTTCTTGCTCGTCCGCCGGAGCGTCATGGCGTCCCGAAAGCCTGACGCGATCAGTGCGCCGCGCATTTGGAAGAACTCGCGCTGGCTCGTGCGCTCGTCGCGACTCTGGTAGCGGACGCGAATCGAGAGCTCACGGCTGTTGCGACGCAGGGTCCAAAAGCCCGCCGCGCTGAGGCTGTGCTCCTCCTCCTTGCCGAACCAGCTCGAGCTCTTGCCGCGCTCGACGCTCGCGCTGCGCTCCTCGCGAACACCCGTGGCGTCCTCGATTCGCTTCGCGGTCCGGGTGGTTCGCTTCGAGCGTTCGAAGGAGGCCAGCTTGCCCAAGCCAAGGGCGATCTTGCTGAAACGCTCACGTTCGAGGCCAACCGAGCGCAGGACCCGGTGCGCTCCCGCAGCCTCGAGGCCACGCCAGTCCCCACGGATCGCGCGTTGGTAGGCCTTTGCCTGGGCGCTGCGTCCGAGGTCAACGTCGTAGACCCATTGGAGCTCGCGCTCCTTGTGGCTCCGGGTCGAGAGCTCGAGTTCGACCCGAAGCGCCTTCTCGATCGCCTTGCCCACGGGCTTGGCCACGAAGGAGGCGCTGGGCGCCAGGTCCACGAGGCGATCGCGGACGGCGACTCCGAGGACCGCTTTGGCAGCGACGCTCGTGCTGCGCGTCTTGGTCCGGGTCAGGCGAAGGCGAACTCGGTTTCCGGCCAGGCGCTCGACGACGAGCTGGAAGCGATCCCGGATCTGATAGGTCCCGCCCAGGCTGACGCGACCCTCAAGCGGCTCGCCGAGGGCTATGTTCCCGGAGAAGAGCACGTTCCAGGTGCCTTCCAAGGTGCGGGACGAGCCGAGACCAAGGGCGCGAGCCTCGCTGGCCGAGAGGGGGAGGGAGTAGGCGTCGCGAGCGACGCTCGCGAGCTCTCGGACTCGATCGCCCACGCTCAGGCCTGGCGAGAGGGGATAGCGTTCGACGATCCGATACCTGAGGGAGGCCCCGGCGCGGACGCCCAGGGAGAGGCTTGCGCCGCCGAGCTCGACCGAAGTCGAGGTCCCGACCCGCGCTCCGCCCTCGACCTCGATCGCGACCCACACCGAGGGGCCTTGGAGGAGCGCGGCCTTCTGAGCTGCGCTGAGCTTCGCGGTCGAGATTCGCTCGACCTTGGTGCGCACGCCGACGTGAGCGAAGCCTCCGAGGTCGGCCTCGAGGGAAGCCCCCTTCTTCAGCGCGCGCTCAGCCTCCGACTTCGCGAGCCCGATCAGGCGGCCCTTCAAGCCGCGAGGCTTCTTCGTCTTGGCTGACGCTGGCTGGGTGGTGGTCTCCGTCGAGGTGACTCGGCCCCCCCGCGCGTCACTCCGGGTGGCTCCTCCCTCGCGGGTGCTCGGCGCGCAGCGCGATCCGGGTCGAAAGGCCCACCCAATGCTGCCGCTCGTTTCTCCCCGCAGGCTTCCAGTCATGCCCACCGAGAGGCTGAGCTGGCCACGAAGGCCGTCTGCGGTCTTCGGGAGCGTCCCTGAGTAGGTGCTGACCGATCCGTCGGCCCAGCGCACGCGCCGCTGGACCGAGATCGAGTTGCCCTTTGGGCTTAGGACGACTTCGCTCTGGAAGTCTCCCCGCACGGAGTGCTTCCCCTTCAGTCGGAAGCGCTCGTCGGCGGACGCGAGGGCGATCCCAGCCACTAGGACCAGGAGGGTGGTGGGGATGACGGTCTGCAGTCGGATCACGGGTGTCTCCAAACGCCTCAAAGGCTTCTGAAGAGGTGTTCGCCGTCGTCTGGCTCGCGTTACGGCATTTTCCTTGACCCGCCTGAGAACGACTCGCCTCCCCTCTGGGCGAGGCTCGGGCTCGGCGGCGTCTAGCGTTCGCTCCGCTCGATTCGATCGAGCCCAGTTCGGGCTGCTTGGTGGTCGCTCTTATCAGCGTGATCGAGAACGCGGCGATACCACGCGGCGGCCTCCTCCTTGTTTCGCTGCACTCCAATGCCTGCTTCCAGCATGAGTCCCAAGTCCGCCATTGAGCTGGTATCGCCCTTCTCCGCCGCGAGGCGATACCAGCGGACGGATTCTGTCGCCTGGTCCTCCCCCAGCGAATTCGCCAGGTACCACATGCCCTTGAGGTTGCCCGCCAGGGCAGCTCGTCGAAACCAGACCAGAGCCTCCGGGGACCCACGCTTTAGTTCGGCGCCTAGCTCCACCATTGCCGGCACGTGCCCTGCCTCAGCGGCTCGTCGGTACCACTTGAGGGACTCCTCCGGCTCGAGTGAATTCTCAACGTTCATGCTGAGGAAAGAGGCGAGGCCGGTCATGGCCTCAGGATCTCCCGTCTTGGCAGCAGCGCGATGCCAACTCTCGGCGCTCGAGTCGGACCGAACCTCCAAGATTTTTGCCAGCTCGATCATGCCTCTAACGCTGCCCTTAGCTGCGGCCCGCTGAAACCACTTCGCCGCCTCCCTCTCGTTCGCCTGGATCCCTTCGCTCCCCGCCTGGTGCTTGAGTCCAAGCTTCAGCATGGTGATTGGCTCGCCCTTCTCCGCGGCGCGGCGGTACCACTCCAAGGCCGCAGCCTCGTCCTTCGCCACCCCGCGGCCCGAGTCCAGCATGAACCCCAGGTTCGACGTGTCCTTCCGGCAAGCGTGCTTGGAAATGACTGGGCGCAGAAGCGAGGATCGGCGAGGGTCGACCGGTCCAGCGCTGGGTCGGGCGCCCACGGGTCGTCGCAGGGCTACTAGCC